>NZ_MEFH01000086.1:0-34853 GCF_001725095.1 Sphingopyxis sp. SCN 67-31
CGTTCGAGGCGTCGAAATGGCGAAGATATCGGGCTTGGGCGGACGCAGCGGGTAGCATCGCTACCCGCAAGGCCGCACGAGCCTGAGATCGAAGCCATTTCGGCGTCCCTGCGGGATTTGACCGATTTTGCCCATGGCTTCGTCGGCAAGTCTTGAAATATCGACATATTCCCGCGTCTTGCTTCCTCGCCCTGAGCAAAATCGCTTCAAACCTCGAACGGCAAATTAATGGGCCCTGACCCTAAACCGCGCGCAGCAATCCAGCGCGGCCCGCCCACGCTCCGGATTGCCGCGCGGCTTCGCCGCTCGCGGGTGACGACAAATCTTGCCCTATCATGAAAACGCGCTCGTCGCGCTGCATCTCCTCGATCAGCGCCTCGCGCAGCGCCGCGCGGTAACTCAGCGTACGCACGCCATTGGCCGGCCGATCGCTCATGCAGCGCCTCCCGCGCTCAACAGTCCTTCGAAGATTCGCTCGGGCCCGGGCTTGGTGGCCGATAACGCATGCTCGACAGCGCGTTCCATCGCCTTTGCCTCCTCGGCCCGGATCTGGTCGAGCCGATGCTGTTCCACACCTCTTTCGAGAAGCCTCTGCGCCGCGATCGCCTCAGGATCGCGCGTTTCCATCGCCTCCAACTCCGCTTTGTCGCGGTAGGCCTGATCGCCCGCGGAACAGGAATGGAAAATGCCGCCGCAACGCCGGCGACGAAACGAAATGGGGGCCGGCATCGCTGCCAGCCCCCACTATCCGGTTTTGTCCTGCGCTGCCGCCTGCCCCATCCCGGTCCGCTGTCTTGCGATCAGCAAACCGCCAAACGAGGCGCCGTGACGCGCGCCGGAACAATCCGGCGACGGTTCGGTCGGCCCCCTTGCGGGGGCCGGCCTCACCGGAAGGCCCTTCGTCATCTCGTCCGGCATCTGCCGAAGCAGTCGCCTTTCCCGAGCGATGGTCTGCCTTCCAATCGCCTGATCGGGTTCGCTTCAACTCGTGGGAATATCCGCGTTCCGTGATCGGGCTATCGGTCGTTTCGTCGTCCGACCCTTCCGTTTCCGTCCGACTGGTCTTGCAACCAGTCTTTCCGTCCCGGCGGTCCGACGTCTCTGTCGTCCGATGATTGGAAGCTGTCACGAAGCGCCGCCGCCGCCAACAGAAAAAGCGCGGAATCGCCCTTTCGAGCGCCCGCGCCTGTGGATAAGTCCGGCATTAGCAACTTGGCTTTGCTGCGCAGCATTTTTGTAACAAGAGCGCAGCATTTTCGGATTCGGATCGCCTTGGGTTTCATGTCGTAGCCCGACTCGATCGACGCGACTCGCTTGCTTTCACTGTGTAAAACACATATAGTATCGCATGGATTTCGATTATGACGTCGACAAGGACAGCATAAAGCGATTCAAGCATCGACTGCCGCTCCTGTTCGGCAAGCGCATTTTCGACGATCCGGCGCATGTCATCGTCCCCACGATACGAATCGGGATGAGGAAGAACGGTACAAGGCAATCGGTCTTGTCGACGGCAAACTCCATACCGCAGTCCATGTATGGCGCGGCGGTGTGGTCAGGCTGATTTCGGTCAGACGGAGCAATGCACGTGAACAAAGAGACTATCATAGCGATCCCGGCGGATCGAAATGACCCGGAAGACCGCGACGTCAGCGTTGCGGGGCTCGAACGCGGATTGATGGGCCGCCGCATCCGCATGCTCCGCAATCGCCTGGGCATGAGCCAGGACGAGTTCGCGCAAGCCTATGGCATTCCGGTCGCCAATATCCGCCAATATGAGATCGGCCGCCACATGCCGCCCCCGGCGGTACGCGCCTACCTCAAGGTGATTGCGGCGGAACCGGAGATGACGAAGCGGGCGGTGGCGGGGTAGCCCTCACGGCTTACGCCCGCCCCAAATCCCCCTTGCCGATGGTGCCCGACGCCATTTCGAGCATGCGGTCGAGGCTCTTCTTCGCGCCCAGGCGCAATTCCTCGTCCAGCTCGATCCGCGGCTGAAGGTCGCGCAGCGCGAGGTAGAGCTTCTCCATCGTGTTGAGCGCCATGTACGGACAGATGTTGCAGTTGCAATTGCCGTCGGCGCCCGGCGCGCCGATGAAATTCTTTTCGGGCAGCGCCTTTTCCATCTGGTGGATGATGTGCGGTTCGGTCGCGACGATCAGCGTGTCGCCGGGGAAGGTCTTGGCGAATTGCAGGATGCCGCTCGTCGATCCGACATAATCGGCATGGTCGACGATATAGGGCGGGCATTCGGGGTGCGCCGCGACCGGCGCGTCGGGGTGCTGCGCCTTCAGCTTGAGCAGTTCGGTCTCGCTGAACGCCTCGTGGACGATGCACACGCCCGGCCACAGCAGCATGTCGCGCCCGAACTTGCGGTTCATATAGCCGCCGAGGTGCCGGTCGGGTCCGAAGATGATCTTCTGCTCGGGCGGAAGCTGGCCGATGATCGTCTCGGCGCTCGACGAAGTGACGATGATGTCGCTGAGCGCCTTCACCGCCGCCGAGCAGTTGATGTAGGTCAGCGCGATATGGTCGGGGTGCGCGGCGCGGAAACGCGCGAACTGCTCGGGCGGACAGCTGTCCTCGAGACTGCATCCCGCATCCATGTCGGGCAGCACGACGATCTTTTCGGGCGACAATATCTTCGCCGTCTCCGCCATGAACTTGACGCCGCAAAAGGCGATGACGTCGGCGTCGGTCTCGGCGGCCTTGCGCGACAATTCCAGCGAATCACCCACAAAATCCGCAAGATCCTGAATCTCGGGCTTCTGGTAATAATGCGCGAGGATCACGGCGTTGCGTTCCTTGCGCAGCCGGTCGATCTCGGCGCGCAGGTCGAGGCCCGAAAGATTTTCGCGGATGGGAGCAGTCATGGCTTTATCCTTATCTGGTCCTGGCCCCCTCGCCATCGGGGGCCGCGTTCCCCTACACGCTGCCCAGCGGCAGGGCAATTCATGCGATCGGTCGACACAATATCTCCCCTCCCGCTTGCGGGAGGGGTCGGGGGTGGGCCGGCGGCGATGCGGTTAACCCACCCCGCTGCGACTAACGAGCCAGCTCGCAAGTCTCGCTGCCCCTCCCGCAAGCGGGAGGGGAGATCAATTGGCGAAGCGCGCCGTCACTTTCGCGTCGATCCCCGCGGCCTTGAGCGGCATCGCGAAGCTCTGCTCGATCGCGGCGCGGGCGGCGCCTTCGGCGAGGCGCATCGGGGTCGATCCCTTCGCCTGCTTGATCAGTTCTTCCTGTGCCGCCTTGCGGTTGGCGGCGTCGAGCACCGCCTCGGCATCGGTGAGCGTCAGCAGGATCGCGCCGTCGCGAAACTCGCTGATTGCGTCGATATCGATCTCCGGCCCCGCGAGGCGCAGCGGCGGCAGCGCGACGGTGAGCGTACCGGCCGCCGCGTCCCAGTCGAGGTCCGACGGCTTGAGTTTGCCGAGGTCGAGTTCGTAGCGTACCGTGCCGGGCATGATCAGCGTCTTCTTCGCGCTGAGCCCCAGGCGGCTTTGTGTCGAGGTCACCACCGCTACATAGCGCGCGGTGAAGGGCACCAGCACATTCTGTTCCTGAAGCCCTTGCAGGCTCGCCGCGACGACCGTTTCGGGATCATAACTCTTCTGCCAGCCGTCCCACGCGCGCCAGCCGAGGAAGATCGCGGCCGCCAACAGGACGACGATCAGGATGCGGAAGGCGCCCCGGCTCACGCCGCGAGGCTCCAGGCGTCGCCGTCGCGCAGCACGCGGCCGCGCGCCTCGAGGTCGAGCAGGTGCGCGAGCACCGAACGGCCGGCGGCGCCGGTCAGGCGCGGGTCGAGACCCTTGTACATATGGCTCACCATGTCGGGCACCACGCGCACGCCCTGTTCGAGTTCCCGCAATATCTGCCGCTCGCGCTGGCGGCGGTGGCCGAGCATGCCGCGAACAAGCTGCTTCGGCTTCGCGACCGCCGGGCCGTGCGCGGGATAATAGACGCGGTCGTCGCGCTCGTAGAGCTTCTGCAGGCTCGCCATATAGGCCGCCATGTCGCCGTCGGGCGGGCTGACGACGCTGGTCGACCAGGCCATGACATGATCGCCGGTGAACAGCGCCCCGCTTTCGACGAGCGCGAAGCAGAGGTGGTTGGACGTGTGCCCCGGCGTCGCCACCGCTTCGAGCGTCCAGCCGTCGCCGGCTACGCGCTCGCCGTCGGCGAGGACGCGGTCGGGGGCATAATCGGGGTCGAAGGCCGAATCGGCGCGCGGCCCATCGTCGGACAGCGCGAGCGGGGCGCAGCCGACGATCGGCGCGCCGGTCGCCTCCTTCAGCGGACGCGCCGCCGGGCTGTGGTCGCGGTGCGTGTGGGTGCACAGGATCGCGGCGACGCGCCGCCCCTCCACCGCGCGCAGGATCGCGTCGACATGACCGGCGCCGTTGGCGTCGGGCGGATCGCCGATGCTCATTCCCGATCCGGTCGGGCCGGGGTCGATCACCGCGACGTCGCGGCCCGCCCCGACCAGCCAGGTCTGGGTGCCGGTGAAGGTATAGGGCGAGGGATTGGGCGCGAGCACGCGCCGGACCAGCGGCTCGTGCTGCTCGCACTCGCCGGCGTGGATCGTGTCGGGCCAGGGCTTTTCGTCGGTCACGGCGCCCATGTGGCATCGCCGGACCGAAAGGAAAAGGGCCGGGCGACAGAAAGGGGGCGCGACACCCTCGCCCGGCGGCGCCCACGGCCGCGAGGCCTGTCGGAAAATTTGACAGGTCGGCACGCCGGCAAGGTTTCGCTAACCAGCGTAACCCTGCAAATCCGCGCACTCGCCGATCTGGCACGACGCTTGTATGGCATATTCCGTTCCCGAGTGTTCCGCTCAATGGAGCGGCAGGGGGTATCGGTCTGGTCCCCGCTACCCCCTGCCCCCACCGGGACATCCCCACTTACCCCCAAAGGCAAAAGGGGGGCGGAGCGGCCGAACGGCCCCGCCCCCCGGTTGCTTTTTCGGAACCGTTCAGGGCGACGGCCGCCCGATCGCCGATGCGGGCAGCGGCGCTTCCGGATCGGCGAGGCGCACCCGGTTCCGCCCCGCCCCCTTCGCCGCATAGAGTGCAGTGTCGGCGCGCCGCAGCAGTTCCTCCAGATCGTCCGCGTCGGTGCGGCCCGTCGCGACGCCCAGGCTGACCGTGACGACCCCGCCGCCCGGCAAGCCGTCGTGACGGATCGCCGCGCCCTCGATCGCCTGGCGAATGGCCTCGGCCACCGACAGGGCGGGCGCCTGGCCGGTATCGGGCAGAAGGATCAGTATCTCCTCTCCGCCATAGCGGAACACCGTGCCCTGTTCGTCCACCTGCTTGCGCACGATGTCGCTCACTCGCTGGATGCAGGCATCGCCGTCGACGTGGCCGTGGACGTCGTTGTAGAGCTTGAAGCTGTCGATATCGAGCATCAGCAGCGAGATGGTACGCGCCGTCCCCGGCGCCCAGATCGCGTGGCGCGACCGGCGCAGCGAATGGCGGTTGTAAAGCCCGGTCATCGGGTCGCGTTCCGACAGGGCGGTCAACTGCGCCTGCAACGCTTCCCCGCGCAGGCGGTTGAGGAAATTCTGGCGGTCGACCCGCTCGGCGAAATAGGCCGACAGCGCGAGGAAGATGCCGAGCGTGATGTGGAAGGACACGATACCCGAATAGGTCACGGCGTCGAAGCTGCCGTTGAGGCCCGTCGTTGCGATCTGGATCGCGACCATCGCCGCCAGCCCCGCGAGGACGGTCGGAAAGCGCGGGCGGAGCACGATGACGAAGAAGGCGAGCGTGCCGACGCTGCCCGTCTGATAGACGAAGAGATGGTCGCTCCGCGAAAAGACCAGCATCGCCATCGGCAGCGACAGGCCGAGCAGGCCGACCCCCAGCGCCAGCCGGTCGTAGGTCGCGGGCGAAGGCCACCTCCGCATGATCCAGACCACCGCGACGGCGTAGGGCAGGAACAGGCCGAGGCGCAGGGCGATGACCGTCGGCGCGACGTCGGGCATCATGCTGAGGTCGCCGAGGATCGCCACCAGATAGAGCAGAGTGCCGAGGAAGGCCCACAGCGGCACCATGCGGGCGCGGCTTTTCAGATATTCGCGCAGGAAGACCGCTTCGACGGGATCGGAAAAACGCAGGCGCCGCAGCCCGCGCTCCATTTCGCGATCCATCTCGTCAATGGCGACGGAGCGACCTTCCGCTGCCTGCATGGAGTCACCTATGCGTTAGCCGGATCCTTCCAGCCGGGAAAGCCGCACCGACCCGGATGCCGCCTATTCCGCACGCGCCGGGATGTCGTCCATCAGCTGATGCAGTTCGCCGGCCTCCCACATCTCCATCATGATGTCGCTGCCGCCGACGAATTCGCCCTTCACATAAAGCTGCGGAATCGTCGGCCAGTCGGAGAATTCCTTGATGCCCTGGCGAATTTCCATGTCCTGCAGCACGTCGACCGAGTCGTAGGCGACGCCGAGCCGGTCGAGCATCGCGACCGCCCGCGAGGAAAAGCCGCACTGCGGAAACAGCGGCGTCCCCTTCATGAACAGCAGCACGGGATGATCGGCGACCAGCTTCGCGATGCGGTCGTGGACGGTGGGGTCGCTCATGATATGCCTCCGATGGCGCGGGTGCGCCGAAAAATACGCGGGATACCCCTTATGAAGGGATGGCGGTGGTCAATTGCAAGGCATGAAGTTCGCCGCCCATGCGGCCGCCGAGCGCGGCATAGACGGCCTTGTGCTGCGCGACGCGCGTCATGCCGCGAAAGGATTCGCACACGACATGCGCCGCGAAATGATCGCCGTCGCCGGCAAGGTCGGTGATCGTCACCTCGGCACCCGGAAAGGCCGTCGTGATCGCCGCCCGCAAATCCGCCTCGTGCATCGCCATCGCGCTGCCCCTCCTCAGCCCTGGCTGCCGTCCAGACTGTCCATGAACTGGCGGCGCGCCTCGGCCGTCTTGTCGTTGAGCACGGCACGGATCTCCGCATCGCTGATCTCGACCGCCGCGGCGGTGAGATCGCCCGCGAGCTTGCGGATCACGTCCTCGTCGCCCGCTTCCTCGAAATCGGCCTGCACGACCGCCTTCGCATAGGCGTCGGTCTCTTCGGGGGTCAGCCCCATGCGTTCGGCCGCCCATTCGCCGACCAGCCGGTTGCGGCGGGCGGTGATGCGGAACTGGACTTCCTGGTCGCGCGCGAACTTCGCTTCAAAGGCACGCTTGCGATCATCGAATTGCGTCATCTTGTCCTCACGAAAAGAGCCTGAGAGCCTGTCGGCCCCAGATAGGTCGCCCCCGTGCCGGGCGCAAGCCGCCTGTGCGGCAACGAACGGTTATCCCGCCCCGCCGGACTGTGCGGCAGATCACTTCCTTTTTTCGAACGAAGGGTTTAGGGTCCGCGGCGACGGGAATGGGGTCGTACCGCAGCGATGAAGACTGCGCCTCGTCGCAAAGCGACGGCCGGGCACAACCGGCCTGTATGGGGGATTTGACCATGACCGCGCGACGTTCCAACCTCTTGCCGGCGCTCGCCCTCGCGACGCTTGCGGCGCCGTGCGCGGTCGCGGCGCAGGGCGACGATCCGACGCTGCGCGACAGTTTCTCGATCGGCAGCCAGGGCGGGTCGCTGTGCGAGGTGCAGGCGACGGTCCGCGACCCGGTGATCGACGGCATGTTCGACCGCGCGTGGACGATCCTGTGCCGCGACGCGAGCCAGCCCGTCGGCCATGTCCGCATGCTGCGCGCCACCCCCGCCGAAGCGCTGGCGCGAATCGAGAAGGCGCGCGCGGGGACGATCGCCTGCACCGCCCCCGACGCTTGTACCGTCAAGGACAGCGCCATCGCGTGGCGGACGCGGATCGAGGCCGACGGCAACACCGCCTATGCCGTCGAGGGCTTCGCCGCCTATGACGACGCGTTGACGCTGGCGCTCGAATCGATCCGCACCCGCCGGATCGTCCCGGGGGTCATCAGGGCCGCGACGACATCGATCGGCGGCAACGACGGCTTCGCGCGCACGCTGGCGGGAGCGATCGACATCGACAAGGCTCTTGCCGAGGGATACCGCCGCAACCACAGCGGCGACTATGCCGAGGCGGCCGAATTCTTCGAGGCGCTGTCGCGCCGCACCGCGGAGGAACAGGCGGCGGCCGACCTCGATCCCACCGAATTCATCCTGAACCGCGCGCTGCAGAAATCGAACCTCGGCGAATTCGCGGAGGCCGAGCGGCTGTTCTCAGAGGTCGAGGCGATCCCGACCAGCGACCCGGTCCAGCTTCGCCTGCGTCGCAATTTCCGCGCGATCGACGCGCTCAACCGCCACCAGTATGACGCTGCCGCCGAATTGCTGCAGGCGCCGTTGCCGTCGTTCGCCACCGCCGCGGCGGCCGCCGACGGCACGGTGACGCTGACTCCGGAGGTCGCCGCCGGCATCAACAGCGGCGCGAGCGCACGCGCGATCCGCCAGACCTCCGACCGCGAACGGCTGACCCCGGCAGAGCGCGCGCGGATCATCGACGCGCAGGCGACGCACCTGCTGGGCACCGTCGAGCGGCTGCGCGGCAATGCCGCCGCTGCGAAGACCGCGCAGCTCCGCGGCCTCGACGAGGCGCTCGCGGTGCGCGAAGGCCGCGTGACCTCGATCGTCCGCCTGCGCTCGCAGATGCTCGGCGAACTGGCGCTGAGCGAAGAGGCGATGGGCGAGATCGCGGACGCCGACGCGCGTTTCCAGCAATCGGTGCAGGCGCTCGCGGTCGAATATCCCGAAACCACCGCGCTCGCTTCGGCGCGCGCGCGCTACGCTGCCTTCCTGACGCGCAACGGCCAACCGGACAAAGCGCTCGGCATCTATCGCGACGTGGTGGCGTCGCTGGCGAATTCGCAGCGTTCGACGGCGGGAATGGCCAATATGATGGCCCCCTATTACCGGCTGCTAACCGAGCGCGCCGCGAGCGATCCCGCGGCGGTCGGCGATTTCTTCGTCGCCAGCCAGCTCCAGGTCCGTCCCGGCGTCGCCGATACGCAGGCGGTGCTGGCGCGCGAATTGTCGAGCGGCAGCGACGAGGGCGCGGCGCTGTTCCGCCAGGCGACGACGCTGAGCCGCGATATCGAACGCGCGCGGATCGAGGATGCACGGCTCGCGCAGATGCCCGCAACGCCGGAAATCGGCGCACTGCGCGCCGACCTGCGCACCCAGCTCGACAATCTGTCGACCCAGCAGGCCGAAACGGTCACGCGCCTGTCGGCCTTTCCGCAATATCGCGCGGTGACACCGGGCAAGATCGACCTCGCCGACCTGCAAGGCACGCTGCGGTCCGACGAGGCCTATCTGAAGATGCTCGTCGTCGGCGATGCCGTCTATGCCATGCTGATCGATCGCGGCGCGGCGCGGCTGTGGCAGGCCGATATCGGCGCCGGAGGACTGGAAAGCGCGGTCGACGCGATCCGGTCGACCATCTCGACGGTCGAGAACGGGCGCCGCGTCACCTATCCCTTCGACGCCGCGACGGCGCGCAAGCTTTATGCGCAGCTGTTCGGACCGGTGGCGGATCGCCTGCCGGGAATCCCGCATCTGATCTTCGAACCCGACGGCGCGATGCTGCGCCTGCCGATCACCCTGCTCGTCACCTCCGACACCGGGCTCGCCGACTATGAACAGCGACTGCTCGACCCCAATGCCGATGCGTTCGACATGCGCCGGATCGCCTGGCTGGGCCGCACCGTCCGGCCGAGCACCGCCGTGTCCGCGCTCGCCTTCCACAACGCCCGCCAGACCGCGCCGTCGAGCGCCGCCAAGCAATATTTCGGGCTCGGCCACAATGCGCCCGTCGCCGGCCTGCTGCCGTCGCTCGGCACCCGCGGCGCAGGCGGCGCCATCGGCAGCGACGCCGAGTGCCGCTGGGACATCGGCCAATGGGGTCGCCCGATCTCCGCCGACGAACTGGTCGAGGCGAAGAGCCGGATGAGTCCCGAGGCGGCGATGCTGCTGACCGGCAGCGCCTTCACCGACACCGCGGTCAAGACCCGCACCGACCTCGGCGATTATCGCATCATCCATTTCGCCACCCACGGGCTGGTGACGGCACCGCGCCCCTCCTGCCCCGCGCGGCCGGCGCTGGTGACATCGTTCGGCGACGGCGATTCGGACGGGCTGCTGACCTTTCAGGAGATTTTCGACCTCAAGCTCGACGCCGACCTCGTCATCCTGTCGGCCTGCGACACCGCGGGCGCGGCGTCGGTGTCGGCGACGCGCGAGGCAGGGGTCGCGAGCGGCGGCGGCAACGCGCTCGACGGGCTGGTGCGCGCCTTCATCGGCGCCGGCGGCCGTTCGGTGATCGCGAGCCATTGGCCCGCGCCCGACGATTTCGACGCGACCAAGCGGCTGATCGGCGGGCTGTTCGCCGCACCGCAGGGCGAAAGCATCGCCGACGCGCTCGCCGCCACGCAGATGCGGCTGATGGACGACAAACAGACCTCGCACCCCTATTATTGGGCGGGTTTCGCGATCGTCGGCGACGGCGGCCAGCCGCTGCTGCACGATGGCGCGGCACCGACGCCGGCACCGATCGTCCCGGCAGGCCGCGCCGCGCGCTGAACCGATGACGCGACCGCAGGCATCCCCCGACGCGGCCGAACGGCCCGCCACCGTTCCGCTGGGCAAGCGCCTGCGGCGGCTGGCGACGCAGCTTGGGCCGTCGCGCATGGCGGCGACCCTGCTGTTCCTGTTGCTCGCCGTGCTGATCGCGCGGACGAGCTGGCAGATTCCGCTGATCAACGATGCCGAGCGGGCGCTCTACGATGCGCGCGCGACGCTGATGGCGCCGAAGGTCGCGCAGGACAAGCGCATCGTCCTGATCACCTACAACGACGAGACGCTGTTCAACACCGGCATCCGCTCGCCGCTCGACCGCACCCTGCTCGCGCGCGCGCTCGCCAATATCGACCAGATGGGGGCAAAGGCGATCGGCATCGACATCGCCTTCGATTCGCCGCGCCCCGACGATCCACTACTGAAAAGCCAGCTTCGCGCGATGCGGACGCCGACGTGGCTCGCCTATGCCGAGCAGGCGAGCAATCCGAACACGATCTTCTACGAACAGCAGAGGTTCCTTCAGACCTTCATCGCCGACGTCGCCACCGCGACGACGAAGCCGACGAGCGTGCTGTTCCGCACCGACGGCGACGGGGTGATCCGCACCTGGCCCGACCGGCCGAAGACGCTGCCGCCGCTGATGGCGAACGCGCTGGCGCCGGTCGACGCGGCACACGCCGATTTCCAGGGCAATATCCGCTTTCTGACCCCGGCGCGCGCGACCGCGGGGCAGGAAGAGCCGGTGTTCGCCAACCTGCCCATCGACACCTTCGCTATGCCCATGGACGCCGACCTGCGCGCCAGCCTGTCGGAGCTGGTGCGCGGACGCTATGTGCTGATCGGCGGCGACATCATCGACAACGATCAGTTCAATACGCCGATGAGCCGCTTCACCGACCCGCTGACCGGGCTGCACGAAACGATGATTGGGCTGGAGGTCCACGCGCATATGCTCGCGCAGCAGCTCGACGGGGCGTGGACGACGCCGATTCCGGGCGCGCTGCTGTGGGCGCTCGCCCTGCTCGTCGTGCTGGCGGGCGGGCTGACCAGCCTGATCGACGTGCGCGCGCGCTGGGTGGCGCTCGCCTTCCTCGTCCAGATGGCCTTTTTCGTCGTCGTCCCCTTCTGGTTCCAGGGGCGCGGCATCGACACCACCACCCTGCCCGCCTTCGGCTGGGCGCTCGGCTGGCTGTTCGGCTATGCCGCCGTCGGTACCGCGGCGCGCACCATCGGGTCGCGCCAGCGCGCCTTCGCGCAGTCGGCGCTCGGCAAATATCTGCCCGCCGACGTCGCCGCGCAGATCATGCGCGACCCCGACCAGCTTTCGCTGCACGGCGAGCGGCGCACCATCTATTGCGTGTTCACCGACCTCGAGGGCTTCACCAAGCTGAGCCACGCGACGACGCCGGAAACGGTGGCGCGCCTGCTCAACGAATATCTCGACCGGCTGTCGGACATCGTGCTCGACCATGGCGGGACGATCGACAAGTTCGTCGGCGATGCCGTCGTCGCCTTCTGGGGAGCGCCGATCGGCCGCCCCGACGACGGCGAAAAGGCCGCCGCCGCCGCGCTCGCCATGTATCGGGCGGGGGAACAATTCCGCGTCGACATGGCCGAGGGCGTCCCGCCGCTGGGCATGACGCGCGTCGGGCTGCACGTCGGCGACGCGATCGTCGGCAATTTCGGCGGCGAAGGGCGCATCCAATATACCGCGCTCGGCGACAGCATGAACACCGCCTCGCGGCTCGAATCGGCGAACAAGAGCCTGAAGACCGGCGTGCTGATCTCTGCCGAGGCGGCCGAGCGGTCGGGCCGCGACGATCTGGTGCCGATGGGACGGGTGACGCTGCGCGGCCGCGCGCGGCCGGTCGACGTCTTCACGCCGCGCCCCGACCTGAACGCCGCGCAGCGCGGCCGCATCGCCGCGCTTGTCGCCGCGCACGCGGCGGGCGATAGGAAAGCCTATGTGACCGGCGCCACAGCGCTGGCCGGCGAGTTCGGACAGGATGCCGCCATCCTGTTCCTGATCGAACGCCTGAACGAGACCGAAAAGGGAGAAAGCTATGTTCTGTCCTGATTTGCGGATGCGCCGTGCCGGCCTGGCCCTCGCCGCCTCTGTCCTCGCCGTTGCGCTCGCCGGCACCGCCGCCGCCCAGTCGATGGTGGTGCGCTCGACCGGACCGTCGGCGGCCAAATATCCGACCGGCGCGAAGCTGAAGGCGAGCGACCGGGTGACGCTGGTCGCGGGCGACAAGGTCGTGCTGATGCAGAGCGGCCGGACACGGACGCTGTCGGGGCCGGGCACCTTCAACGCCGGGGGCACGATCCAGGCCAGCCAGTCGATGGGCACGACGGTGACGCGCATGCTGGCCAAGGGGCCGACGACGCGGTCGCGCGGCGGATTCTCGCGCGGCCCCGACGAGCCGGTGCCCGCCGAGATGCGCGCGCCGAACCTGTGGCTGCTCGACTATCGCGAGGGCGGCACCTTCTGCGTCGCCGATCCCGCGACGCTGATGCTGTGGCGCCCGCACATGGAAAGCGACGAACTGCTCAAGATCGAGCATGGCGACCGCGGCGAAACCGTCGCCTTCGTGTCGGGCGCCAATTTCCGCAAATGGCCGACCGACGCCGTGCCGATCCAATATGGCGTCGACTATCGCCTGTCGGGCGCCGGCCTGACCGCGCCGGTCACGGTGCGCTTCGCACAGGTCGAAGCGGCGCCCGACACCGTCGAGGGATCGATCGACGTGCTGATGGCGAAGGGCTGCACGCCGCAGCTCGACCGCCTGGTCGACGCGATGTCGGAGGCGGAAGCCGCCGGCGGCTGACGAACGGCCGGAGGCCGGAGGCATCGGGCGGTCATTGAACCCGTCCGATGCATCTGGTAGCACCGGGAAAAATTACAGCCGCACAACCGGCTGAACCTTTCCCTGGGTCGTATATTCGCGGTGCCGCCGATGCGGCGGACGCGACAAGACGGGGCGGCCGGCCATGCCGGGACGCGCCAGTACGCAAGGGGTGGACATGATCGATCTGGGGCAATCGGACGCACCGGCAACCGCGCGGCGGACACGATCCGGGCGGCGCCGGTCATGGGGCTGGTCCGCCGGGCTGGTCATGGCGGCATGTCCGCTCCCCGCGATCGCGCAGGCGACCCCGCAGGTTCCGACGCGCGAGGAGATCCAGCAGCCGTCGCTGCCCCCCGCGGTTCCCCCGGGCGAACGCATCGTCGCCGCCGACGACAGCATCGAGCGCGCGCCCTGCCCGCTCGCCAACCCCGAATATGCGAGCACGCGCATCACGCTGCGCGGCGTCCGCTTCTCCAGCGTCGAAGGCATCGACCCGGCGATGCTCGATGCCAGCTGGTCCGACCGCGTCGGCCAGTCGTGGCCGATCTCGGTCGTGTGCGACATTCGCGACCATGCCGCCACGATCCTGCGCGCCAGGGGCTATCTGGCCGCGGTGCGCGTTCCGCCGCAGACGATCGCCGACGGCATCGTTCAGCTCGACATCCTCGCCGCGCGGATGACGCGGATCGAGGTGCGCGGCGACGCGGGCAGCAACGAACGGCTGCTGCAACGCTATCTTTCCCGGCTCGACGATCAGCCGGTGTTCAACATCATCGATGCCGAGCGCTATCTGCTGCTGGCGCGCGACATTCCCGGCATGGATGCGCGGCTGACGCTGCGCCCCGGCGCCAATCCGGGCGAGGTGGTCGGCGAGGTGCGCGTCGCCCGCACCCCGGTGATGTTCGACGCCAATATCCAGAATTTCGGATCGCGCGACGTCGGCCGCCTGGGCGGGGTCGCGCGCGTCCGTGTCGCCGGGCTGACCGGTATGGGCGACCTGACCACCGCCAGCATCTATTCGACCGCCGACTTCAAGGAACAGCAGGTCGTGCAGCTCGCGCACGAATTCCGCGTCGGCGGCGACGGCCTGCGGCTGGGCGGCAGCTATACCTATGCCTGGACGCGGCCCGACGTCGCCGGATTGCCGATCAGATCGAACACGCAGATCGTCAGCCTCTTCGCCTCCTACCCCGTCGCGCTGGCGCAGGCGCACCGGCTGACGCTGTCGGGCGGGCTCGACCTGATCGACCAGGATATCGGGTTCGGCGGCGTGCCGCTCAACCGCGACCGGCTGCGCGTCTTCAACCTGCGCGCCGATGCCGCCTGGATCGACCCCGCCGCGATCGCCGGGCGCGACGGCTACAGCCCCGCCGAGCCGCTCTGGTCCTTCGCCTCGTCGATCGAGGCGCGGCAGGGCGTCGATTTCCTCGGCGCCAGCGACGATTGCGGGCCGGGCGGCGCGGCCTGCTTCCTGCCCGGCGCGGTGCCGCTGACCCGGATCGAGGGCAAGCCCGACGCCTTCCTGCTGCGCGCCAACGCGCTCGCCGAATGGCGTCCGGTCAAGCAGTTCACGCTGTCGGCTGCCCCGCGCGCGCAATGGGCGAGCGATCCGCTGCTCGCCTATGAGGAGTTTTCGGGGGGCAATTTCACCGTCGGTCGCGGGTTCGATCCCGGCACGGTGATCGGCGACAGCGGCGTCGCGGTCGCATTCGAGGCGCGAGTGGGCTCGTTCGTTCCCGCCAATATCGAAAGTTTCGCGCTCCAGCCCTTCGCCTTCTTCGACGCCGCATGGGTGTGGAACAAGGACAGCGCCTTCAACGGGCTCAATCCGCAAAAGCTCTATTCCGCCGGCGGCGGCGTCCGCGTCGCCTATGGCAACGCCGCGCGGCTCGACGTGACGCTCGCGGTGCCGCTCAACCGGGCGGGATTCCTCACGCAGCGCCCCGACCCCCGCCTGCTCGTGTCGCTGACCACCCAGTTCGGTATCGTCCAGTCCGGCACAGGGAGGCGCTGAGCCATGATTTTTGCAGCAAGGATCAACGCCATGCCGGCCCACGCAGCCCCCTCGGCCGTTCACAAAGGCAAGCGGCGCCTGCTCGAAAGCTGCGCCGTCGCGGCGGGCCTGATGGTGTTTGCACAGGGCGCGCATGCGCAGGTCGCGGCCACGCCCCTCGACCCGCCCGGCAGCGTCACGGTCGGCACCGACATAGCAAGCCGGACGACGACGGTCGGCGTCTCCGGTCCCCAGACGATCATCAACTGGGTTCCGGACGACAGCGCCCCGACCGGCGGCGACATCGAAGTGCTGCAGCAGAACCATAACTGGAATTTCAACGGCAGCGGCGATTTTGTCGTTCTCAACCGCTTCGTCAACGGCGCGGGCGGCGCACTGAGCCGACGGGTTGCGCTGAACGGCAATATCAACAGTTCGGACGGAAGCGCCCAGAGCGGCAGCATCTGGTTCTACAACGCCGGCGGCATCCTGATCGGCACCGACGCCATGATCAACGTCGGCAGTCTGGTCCTGACCGCCAACGCGATCGAAACGGGCGACGGGTTTTTCGATCCGGCGACCGGAGCGATCCGGTTCCGGGCCGCCCCCGGCAGCGTGGCGACGGTTACCGTCAACGGCAGGATCAACGCGAATCACGAATTCAATCCCGGCAGCAGCTATGTCGCGCTTGTCGCACCGCGCATCGCGCAGGCCGGCCGCGTTCAGGCCAACGGATCGGTCGCCTATGTCGCGGCCGAAGCCGCCGATATCCGGATCAACACCGGGCTGTTCGATATCAATGTCATCACCGGTACGGAGGGCGGCGACGCCATCACCCATACGGGCATCACCACCGGGCCGGCACATGTCGACGGCAGCAATTATGACAGTCGCATCCATATGGTGGCGATCGCGAAGAACGACGCCGTCACCATGCTGGTGTCGGGACAGGTCGGCTATCAGGATGCCACGATTGTCCAGACAGACCCCGATGGCGCGGTCCGGCTGTCAGCGGGCTACAACATCGTCGGTGGCGAGATCGATGCCTCGACCGTCAACGGCCCCGCGGCGAACATCACGGTCGGCGACGTGCGCTTTCTCAGCAACACTACCGCTCACGCCAGCGGCGCTTTCCTGGGGCAATCGCAGCAACAGCTTCCCGCTGTCCCGCCCACCGGCCCCGCGCCGGAACGGCCCGGCGAGATCCATGTCGAAGGCGAGGGGCTGTTCATCGGCGATGCCTCGGCGGCGCTGGTGGTCGGCACCGGCGGCAGCGGCCAGTCGGCGGGCGCGGACGGCAACCTGACCATCGAATCGAGCGGCGCGACAGGCGATGCCTCGGTCACGGTCCGCGACGGGGGTTCGATCTTTGTCGGCGGCCTGCCCGGCGGCGGAACGCTCGCCATCCGGGCCGACGGCCGGACCGATCCGGTCACCGGCATCAACCAGGGCGGCACCGCGACCTATTCGCAAAGCGGCGGCAGAACCGAGGTCGGTAACCTCGTCATCAGCGCCGTGGCGGAAGACGGCAACACCCCGGGCGGCACCGGGCGCGGTGGCGTGGCGCGCGCCGAACTGACCGGTGGCGAACTGGAGGCGGGCGACATCGCGGTCGTCGCACGTGGCGGCGGCGGATTCGGGACCAGCGGCGCCGATTTCGATTCGGGCATTCCGGTTGGCCCGGCGGGAACCGGCGGCACGGGCTCCGGCGGCACGGCGACGATGCGCATCGACGGCGCCGACGTGCAGATGGGCGCCCTTCTTATCGACGCATCGGGTCGCGGGGGCAGCGGTGGCGAATTCTATGCGTTCGTGACGGGTGGCGATGCAGGCGACGGCGGCGACGGCATCGGCGGCTCGGCCCGTTTCGATCTGGTATCGGGCACCATAAGCGGCGGGACCCTGAACGTCGATGCCCATGGCGAGGGCGGCAGCGGCGGCGCCACCTATGATGTCAGTTCGGGCAGCGACCTCACCGGCGCCCAGGGCGGCGGCGGTCTGGGCCGGGGCGGCACCGCGACGCTTGGCCTTGCCGCCGATACGGATATTTCCGACCTCGTCATCGCCAGCGCGGACGCGCTGGGCGGCATGGGTGGAACCGGCTATGGTGCCGGGCCGGCCGGCCGGGGCGGCGACGCGCAAGGCGGAACCGCGCAACTGATCGTCACCGACCATGCCATCGGTCCACTCTTCTCGATCATGAGCGCCGAGGCGACCGGCGGCGCGGGCGGCTTTTCGGCCGGCTCGACGGGAGCAAACGGCGGCGACGCGGTCGGCGGCACCGCACGGCTGGAGGTCATCGGAGAAGCCGGCAGCGCGGTGGTTCTCAGCGCCAACCTGCGCGCCTCGGCCACCGGCGGAGAAGGCGGGTTCGGCACTATCTCCTACACCGACCCGACCTTGGCGCCGGCGGGCGGCGCGGGCGGCACCGGCACCGGCGGCACGCAGGAAATCATCGCGCGCGACGGCGCCACGATATTGATCGACGCCGACAACTCCTCGGCGATCGCCGAACTGGGAAGCGTGGGCACCGGCGGCGGCGGCGGCCGGGGCGCAAGCAACGACATGGGCACCGCCTCGGGCGGCGAAGGCGGTGCGGCGGGAACGGGCATCGGCGGGACGGTGCATCTGCTCGCCGCCGGGGGCACGATCACCACCGGCAGCAACTCGCTGCTCGTCGGGGCCGACGGCACCGCGGGGGCGCCCGGCGAAGGCGGCTTCGGAACGGGCGGCGACGGAGGCGCAGGCGGGGAAGGCCGAACCGCCGGCGGCCGCGTCCTGTTCGAAGCGACCACAGCGAACGGCCGGACGGGCGAGCTGAACCTGGGCTTCACCGGCATCTCGGCCAGCGGCGACGATGCCGGGCGGGTCGTGATCGGCGGCGACGGCCGCACGACCTTTGCCGATCTGAACGTCTCGGTAACCGGGGTGGCCGCGCCGACCGCCGGCAATCTCGACACCGCGACGACGGGCATTCTGCTGGCACCCACCGGCGCGGGCTCGATCGCGACGACGGGCGACATGCGGCTGACGACCGACGGGTCGGTCGGCATCTATGCCGCCGGCGGCGGCCACGTCGCGGTGGGCGGCACGCTGGACATCGCGGCCGGGGACCAGATCGACCTGCGGCACGCCACGCCGGCGGCCGGCGGCGCACCGACTATCGCGGCGGTGGGCAATGCCACGCTGACCGCCGCCAACAGCATCACCGGCGACGCGGGCAGCACCGCGGCGAGCGACGCCGCGCTGGCCCTGACCTCGACGAACGGCTCGATCGCCATCGGGTCGGCGCGCGCGGGCGGCGACATGGCGCTGAGCGCCGTCAACGGCAGCATCGGAACCTCCGGAATCATCGCGGCGGGCGACGATATGCGCATCACCGCCGCCAGCATGGCGCTCGGCCGGATCGAAGCGACCGGCAGCGGCACCGATTCCGAAGCCGATGGCGCCAACATCGTGCTGACCTCGACGGGTGCCGCCACCGTCGTCCATGCGGAGGCGACGGGCAACTTCACCGCCAACGTCGGCAGCTTCGCGACCGGGCTCAACTCGATCGTCACCGGCGGCGACATCGTCGTGGCCTCGCCCGGCACGGTCGACCTCGGCAATTCGAGCGCCGGCGGCTTCGTGTCGGTGAACGGCCAGTCGATCGCCTTCAACACGGTGAGCGCGGGCAGTTTCGTCTCGCTGACCGCGGAGGGCACAGGCGCCGCCGACGGCGTCTTCGGAACCGACATAACCGCGGGCGGCACGGTCGCCATCGACGGCCCGGGCATCGCCGTCGGCGGCACGATCCAGTCCGATGGAACGCTGCGCGCGACGGCGAGCACGGGCAACGTCGCGATCGGGCTGGCCGATGCGGCCGGCAACGTCATCGTCTCCGCCGGAACGGACCTTTCGGGTATCTATCGCGCGGGCGGCAACGTCGAACTGACTGCCGGGGGCAATGTGACCGCCGAAGCCGATGCGGCGGGCGGCTATGCCGATCCGTCGGGCAATAGCCTCTCCGAAGGCTATGTGTTCGTCGATGCGGGCGGCGACGCGGCGCTGACCGACAGCAGCGCGGCGACGATGATCGGTATCCGTACCGGCGGCGCGGCGAGCCTGACCGGGGGGACGGCGGGCGAGGATGTGTTCGTCCTCGTCGGGACGACAGCGACGCTGGCCAACGTCACCGCCGGCGACGACCTGACCGTCCAGGCGGGCGGCGCGATCGACGCCACCGATGCGGCGACCACCGGAACCGGCCCCGACGGCCGCAGCGTCGTCTATGCGGGCGGCGGATCGGTGCCGGTGCCCTTCCTGCAGATCGCGACGACGCCGGCCGACCTTTCCAACGTCATGCTGACGGCCGGCACGGACATCGCCGCCGTCCGCGTCGGCGCCTTCGACAATCTGATCGCGGACGCGGGCGGCACGGTCACGGGATCGGTGATCGCGGGCGGCAACCTGACCCTCGTCGCCGACGGGTCGATCGCCATAGATTCGGCGGAAACCGGCGATGACGGCGCCGTGACGCTGAGCGCCGGGACCGGAATCGACGCCGACGAGATCTACAGCCGCGGCGTGACGACGCTGACCACCGACGACGGCGCCGTCCGCGTCGGGAACCTGAATTCGCGCGACGCCGTCAGCGTCAGCGCCGACAGCCTCGACATCGGGACCAACGGACCGATCACCTTCGCCAACATCGTCACCGACGTCGGTGACGCGGCGATCCGCTCGGGCAACCGGTTCATCGTCGAGAATGCCACCATCGCCGGCACGGCGCGCTTCGACAACAGCGGCGAGCATATGATCATCGAAGCACTGACCGCCGACGCCGCCCAGTTCAACGCCGCCGAGATGATCTCGATGGCCGGCGTCGGCGTGACCGACGGCCTCGCCGCCAGCGCCGGCACGACCATCCTCGTCGACGGCGCGGTGACCGGCCGCGACATGACGCTCGCCTCGCGCGACATCACCATCGCGCCGAGCGGCCACCTCGGCACCCTGGGCATCACCCGCACGCTGTCGCTCGCCAACAACGACGACGGACGGCAGAGCTTCGTCGGCGGCACCGGCACCGTCACCGGCTATCACATCGACGCCGACGAGATGACGCGCCTCCATGCCGCCGCCATAGAGATTATCGCGCCGATGGTCGCCGGCGGCGGCGCCGAGCCCGACCTGGTGATCGACGGCTTCACCATGACCGGCGGCGCATCCTCGAACGCCAACCTCGGCACCGACGGATCGCTGACGCTGCGGACGCCGGGCCGCGCGCGCGTGATCGGCGCGGTCGCGCTGACCGATCTTGCCGACACCAACAGCCTGACCGTCGCCGCCGATACGGCGCTGGAGGTCATCCTCGGCCAGGGAAGCGTGCGCCTGTCGAACGGCAGCGATCCCGCCGGCCGGTTGAACCTTGCCGCGAGCGCCGTCTTCGTCGCAACGCAGGCGGCGATCGGCGACATCGCGGGGGCGGCTTCGATCGACGCCATCGACGCGCGCCTTGCCGAGAATGACGGAGTGACCAGCGACGAGGGCGCGCTGTTCGCCGGGGGCATCGATGCCGCCGTCGGCGACGGCTTCTATGTCCAGAACAGCGGCGCCGGAACGCAAACCGCTCAGCGGCGCGGGCTGACCTTCGGCGCGCTCGGGCTCAACGTCGATGCATCGGCGCCGACCGCGCGCATCGTCGTCAACGGCGTCGCGGCCGGCGCGTCGGGCCCGGTCACCGGCCTCGACACCATCCCGCTGCTCACCGTCAACGGCGCGGCGCCGGCTTCCGGAAGCTTCGACCGGCGCTCGACGCTCAACGGCTGCCTGATCCTCAACACGGGCGCCTGCCTGCCCGCGCAGCCGGGGGGCGTGGAGATGAATTTCCCCGTTCAGGACGTCATCGAGGAAGAGGCGAGCGCCGACAGCGACGAAGGCGAAGGCAGCACCCTGCCGACCCCGCTGATCACGATGCGCGAACTCGACCCGATGACCGGCGAGCCGCTGCTCGACGATCCGGTGACCGGGGCGGGCAACGACGACCTGTGGACCTCGCCGGGGAGCTAAGGCGTATCGGTTCATTGAATGGCTGACTCCCCTCCCGCAAGCGGGAGAGGAGATCATGGGCGTATCACTCCCGGACTTGGTTCGAGGCGCCTTTCGGTTGACGGCGAACCCCGGCGCGGGGCATGGGCGCGGGGATGACCGACGCCCCCGCCCCCGCGCCCGGCGCGCCGCTCCGGCTGTTCAACAGCCTGACGCGCCAACTGGAAGATTTCCGGCCCGTCCATCCGGGCGAGGCGCGCGTCTATTCGTGCGGGCCGACCGTCTACAATTACCAGCACATCGGCAACATGCGCGCCTATGTCTTCGCCGACACGCTGGGGCGGACGCTCGCGTTCAAGGGCTATGCGCTGCGCCACATCATCAACATCACCGACGTCGGCCACCTGACCTCCGACGCCGACGCCGGCGACGACAAGATGGAAAAGGCGGCAGCGTCACAGGGCAAGTCGGCGTGGGACATCGCCGCCTTCTACACCGCCGAGTTCAAGCGCGACCTCGCGCGGCTGGGCGTGCGCGATCCCGCGAAATGGACGGTCGCCACCGACTATGTCCCGCGCATGATCGCGTTCGCGGAGCGCATCGCCGACGCCCATTGCTACCAGCTCGACAGCGGCCTCTATTTCGACGTGTCGACTGTCGCCGATTACGGCCGGCTGGCGCGCGCGGTGACCGACGAGGGAGAAGGCCGCATCGACGAGGTCGAGGGCAAGCGCCACGCCGCCGATTTCGCGATCTGGCGCCGCACGCCGCCCGGCGAGACGCGCCAGATGGAGTGGGATTCGCCGTGGGGACGCGGCGCGCCCGGATGGCATCTCGAATGCTCGGTGATGGGCGAGGCCGAACTGGGCCTGCCGTTCGACATCCACACCGGCGGCATCGACCACCGCGAAATCCACCATCCGAACGAGATCGCCCAGAATCAGGCGTGGCGCGGCTGCGGCGGGCTCGACTGCGCGGAGCATTCGGGCGCCCGCATGTGGATGCACAATAATTTCCTGATCGCCAGAAACGACCAGGGGCGCGGCGGCAAGATGTCGAAATCGGCGGGCGAATTCCTGCGCCTCCAGACGCTCGTCGACCGCGGTTATCACCCCCTCGCCTATCGCCTGATGTGCCTCCAGGCGCATTATCGCAGCGAACTGGAATTTTCGTGGGAAGGCCTCGGTGCGGCGCTGACCCGACTCAAGCGGCTGGTGATGGCGGCGGCGGCCGTCCGCGAAGCGGAGGCTGTACCGGTGACCGACCGGCGGCTGGCCGACCTGCTCGCAAGGTTCGACGCGGCGGTCTCCGACGACCTCAACACCCCGATTGCGCTCACCCTGATCGAGGAAGCGGCGGCGATGAAGAAAGTCGACGCGGGGCAGAAGCGCACGCTGCTGGAACGGATGGACGGCGTCCTCGGGCTCGACCTGCTGACGCTCTCGCGCGAGGCGCTGCGCGTCCGTCCCAAGGGTGCGACCATCGACGAAACCGCCATCGAAGCGACGCTGGCGCGCCGCAAGGAAGCGCGGGCCGCCAGGGATTTCGCCGCGTCCGACGCGCTGCGCGACGAGCTGGGCGCCGCCGGGGTCGAGGTGATGGACGGCGACCCGCTCGGCTGGGACTGGCGGCTCGAAAGCTGAACGACATCGCGGTCCGTTCGTGTCGAGCGAAGTCGAGACACCCGACAGGCGCGCGCGACCGATGGGCATCTCGACTTCGCTCGATGCGAACGGAAGAGGGAGAGCAATTTCCGTGATCAAGACCGTCACCGTCCTGTCGGACCTGATCCGCCCGCTCGTCGAAAGCCGCCTGCCCGACTGGGTCGTACCGCGCTTCTTCCGGACCAAGGAAGAGGCGATGGCGATGGCGCCCGAGGCCGACATCGGCTGGTTCGACATGCACGACAAGCGCGACATGGCGACCGCGATCACCGCGGCGGCGAAGATGCGGTGGCTGAACTCCATCTATGCCGGGGTCGACCGCATGCCGCTCGACCTGCTGCGCACGCGCGGCGTCGTCGTCACCAACGGCGCCGGGATCAACGCGATCACCATCGCCGAATATGTGGTGATGGGAATGCTGACCGTCGCCAAGGGCTATCGCGAGGTCGTGCGCGCGCAGGAACGCCGCGAATGGCTGATCGATTCGCCGGGTAAGGTCGAACTGGCCGGATCGAGGGCGCTGCTGCTCGGCTATGGCGCGATCGGCAGGCTGATCGAGGAACGGCTGAAGGCCTTTGCGGTCGATGTGACGGTGGTGCGCCGCTCGCCCGGACCGGGCACCCTGACCCCCGACCAGTGGCGCGGCCGCCTCGGCGATTACGACTGGGTGATCCTCGCGGTCCCCGCGACGGCGGAAACCGACGGCATGATCGGCGCCGCCGAACTGGCGGCGATGAAGCCCGACGCAACGCTGATCAATATCGCGCGCGGCAGCGTCGTCGATCAGGAAGCGCTGGTCGCGGCACTGACCGAAAAGCGCATCGGCGCCGCCTTCCTCGACGTCACCACCCCCGAACCGCTGCCCGCCGACCACCCGCTGTGGGCGCTCGACAACGCGCATGTCACGATGCACCTGTCGGGCCGCGCGCAGGACAGGATGTTCGCGCGCGCTGCCGAACGCTTCCTCGACAATCTGGGTCGCTGGCACAGGGGCGAACCGGTCGCGCCGCAGGTCGACCTGACGCTGGGCTATTAGACTCCGATGACTTTGGATTGCCGCGCGGCTTCGCCGCTCGCAATGACGAGTCCGTCTAATGTCATCATGGTCTAAGGCCTGTGGGGATTCGGGGTCCGGCGCGCTGCCCCATCCTTCGTCACCCTGAACTTGTTTGGCAATTACCCCCTTCCGACAAGTGAGCGTTCCCCGGCGAAAGCCGGGGTCCAGCTACGTGCGCCTGCCTCGCATGGACCCCGGCTTTTCGCCGGGGATCACCAGCGTCCCTGTCTCAAGGGTATAAACGCCAACTCGTTTCAGCATCCATGGCCGGACCTTCCCTTTTCCGCAGCCTTTCATTCAGGGACAGACCATGGGCCCTGAAACGCGTTGGTATAGATATCCATCAGGCAAGTAAGGAGCTGTTCCCCGGCGAAAGCCGGGGTCCAATGCGGGACAGCGCCGGCCATCTGGACCCCGACTCTCGCCGGGGAACGATTCCTTGTCGAAAAGGGATGGAGCATCGAGCCTTAAATCTGACCCATCGTCCCGTTCGTGTCGAGCGCAGTCGAGACACCCATCAGCGTGGCGCAAGGCCGATGGGTGTCTCGACTGGGGCGTTGCAGATTTATGGCACGCCGCTCCAATTGCTAACTGCCAACCTGTTTCAGGGTGACGAAAGGGAAACATCCGTGCCGAAACCCGAATCCCCACAGGCCACAGGACGACGAGCGATCCCGGACCGGCCTACTCCGGCCGTTCGGCCTTCAACTCGCGCACCAGCGGTTGCAGGCGCTCGTCATATCTGGCGAGGGTCGTGTGCGCCCCGGCATGGTCGTAGAAGCTGACCAGTTCGCGCCCGTTCCAGTGGTGCAGCGCATAAGCCGGGTCCTCGGCGACGATCATCGGGCGGTCGTCGGGGCGGTCCGGGTCGATCGCCCGCAGGTCCAGCGACACCTGCGGCGCGGTCGAGGAACAGATGGCGATGGTGCGCCCTTCCCACGCCACGGTCACGCTGCGATGCAGGTGGCCGCAGATCAGGCCGCGCACCTGCGGGTGGCGGCGCACGACCCGGGTCAGGCGGCCGACCCAGGGTTCGCCGGGATGGGTGTTCATCCATTCGATCCCGCTTTCGATCGGCGGGTGGTGCATCACGATATAGGTGGGCTTGCCGCCGTCCTTCGCCAGTTCGGCGTCGAGCCACGCCGCGCGGGCGTCGCAGAAGGCGCCGCCGTGGCGCCCCTCCTCCAGCGTGTCGATGGTCACCAGTCGCAGCTCGGGCAGTTCGATCGCATATTGGACGAAGCCGGCACCGTCGTCGAAGCCGGGGAAGGCCGCGTGAAACGGGTCGCGCAGGTCGTGGTTGCCGACGCTCGGCCAGACCGGGAAGGGACAGCGCGAAAAGGCGGCCTTGAGCTGGGCATAGCTGCCGGCATCGCCGCAATCGGTGATGTCGCCGGTGGCGATCAGCAGGTCGGGCCGGTTCGGCCCATCGATCAGCACGTCGAGCACGGCGTCGAGCCGCTTGCGGTTGTATTCGGCCGGATTGTCCGGGTCGAAACCCAGATGGATATCGGTGATCTGGGCGATTAGCATATCCGTCCCCCACCCCGGCCGCCGGGCCCCGACCGCCTGATCTTCATCCGCCGCGCCCTGTCGTCGAGGCCAGTTTCGGCGCCGAGCTGCGCCATGTCCCATCATAGAGGCCGCGCGCCGCCGGCCCTGTGATCAGGCTCACAGCCTGCGCGGCGGGCGGCGGCCGATCGGCGATGGCCGCGCTTCCCTTCCTGCGCTGGCGCGCGGGCACCCACGGCTTGCCCCCGTCGCTGTGATATTCGTGGCACATCGCGCAAGGCGATTCGGTCGCGGTCGCGACCTTGACCAGCCGCGCGCCACCCTCGCCGACATGGCAGTCGCGGCACTGGCGGAGGCCGGGGATCAGAAGGTCGCTCGCCGCCTTCGATCGCGTCGCCGCGACGTGGCAGTCGGCGCAGTCGGTTTCCCTGTGCGCATCATGGTCGAACCAGCCCTTGGTCAGGAAGCGCGGCGTCTGGTTCACCGCCATCACGCGCCAGTCGTTGCCCGCGGCGGGCGCGAAGATGGTGTGGCAATCATAGCAGGCGCCGCCCTTCGAGAAGACGGCGCGCACCGCATCCTCGGCGCGGTTCGGGCGCGCCGCGACCTCGCGGAAATAGATGTTGTAGACCTGTCCCTCGGCATATTGGCCGGGGCGCCGCCGCTCCATGCCGCCGAGTTGCAGCGGCCGCGTCGGCGGGGTCGAACGGTAATAGGCGATCAGGTCGGCGACCACCTGCCGCGGCTCGCCGTGGCGGAGCGTCCGCGTGACCCCGCCGACCGTCTCGAACGCGAGACTGTGGCACATCGCGCAGTCGCGCTCCATCTCGACCGGGCTGATCCGTACCCCGTCGGCGTCGGGGCGATGACAGTTCGCACATTCGAGCTTTTGCCCGAAGCCATGGCGGCCGCGGAAGCTCGCCGCCATGCGCGCGACCCCGCCATTGGCCTGCAGATGCAGGTCGTGCGGGAATTTGAGCCCGCCCTGATCGACGATCGCCCCCTTGCTCAGCGCCGCGCGCACTGGCTTCGCGCCCGGCGCGGTGCGCACGAGCGGCCGGAATTCGGGATGCAGCGTGCCGAAATCGGCGGCATCGGCGACGGTCGGCTCGAAGCCCGCCTTCACCAGCCGCGCCTGCATCCCGTCATGGCAGTCGGCGCAGAATTTCTGCGGTGTCGCCGGCATCGGCCCGGCGCCTTCATGTTCGGTATGGCAATCGACGCAGCGGCCCTGCGGCCGGTTGAAGGTCTTGGCGAAGCCCGCGAGAATGCGCTCGCCGACGCCGGGCGGGTGGCGTGCCGCAAGCAGCATCGCGGTCGGCGCATTGGCGTGCGCCGCGCTCATCGCCTTGTGCTCGCCGGTGTGGCAGCCGACGCACGCCTTGTCGGTCACCGCGACGAAGGCGTCGACGTGGCACGACTGGCAGTCGCCCTTCAGGCTCTTGTGCGCGCTCGACAGCGGCCCCGACGACCAGGCGAGGTCGGCATGATAGCCGCCCGGCCGCTCGTCGACCTGCCGATAGCTGTGCCACGCCCAGATCGGCCCGGCGAGGAAGGCGAGGAAGACGAGGATGGCGAAGGTCCAGGCGCCCAGCCGCTTGCCCGGCATCGTCCCGGCCAGCGAGAAAGCCTTCGCCTCGTCGACGTCCTTCGACGATTGCGACAGTTCGTCGATCCGTTCGACGAGCAGGACGATCGCGTCGCCCTCGCGCGCGACCGTCAGCCGGTGCCCGCCGAACCGCAGTTCGGCGCCAGCCGCGCTGTCGATGTCGGCGGCGTCGAGCGTGCGGCCGTTCAGGTCGAAGCCCAGCCCCTCCTGCGCCGCGACATGGACATGGCGGCCGTCGCTGCTGCCGATCGTCGCATGGTGCGGGTTCACCGCCAGGTCGGGAATGTGGATGCCGTTGCCGCTTTCGCGCCCCAGCGTGATCGTGTCGCCCGGCAGCGGCTGGTCGCGGACGATCTGCTTGCCCGTCTTCGTCGTCGCGATGCGGCGCAGGATGAAGCTCATCGTCCCCCTCCCCGCCTACCAGTAGAAAAAAACGCTGACGATGTGCGCCGACAGCGCCACGATCAACGCAAAACTCAGCGGAACATGCACATAAACCCATATTTCGAGCAGTGCTCGCAGCCGCAGATGCCGGCGCAGCCGCGCAAGCGCCGCCTCCTTCTGGCGCAGCAGGCCGACGACCTTGCCGCGCGCTTCAGCATCGGCCGCGCGCGAGCCCGCCAGCGCGCGCAGCGCAGCCGCCGTCGCACAGCGAGGATAGCGCCCGGTCAGCCGCCCGCGGATGCCCCCCGCGAATGGGTCCTCGTCCAGCGCGGCGAGCACCGGGGCGGCATCCTCAGCCGTCAGCGGCTGCGCTGCGGCATGAAGCTGGCGGTCGAAGGCGCGGATCGCCTCGAGCATCTGCATCTGCGTCATCTGCTCGCGGTTGTTCGACAGCGCAGCCGGCAGCGTCGCATAGACGACCACGCCGTAGAGCCCCGACAGGATGACGAGCATCATCAACGCCCAGGCGAGCGTGTGGACGTTCCAGCCTAGCTGGAAACCGGTGTGCCAGGTACCGATGACGATCAGGCTGAGCCCCAGATAGACATGCGCGGAGGTCCACGCCTTCAGCGACCAGTAATCGCTCGTCATCCGGCGCTTGCGATAGCCGAGCGCGGTGAGCCACAGGATCAGCGCGGCGCCGATCGTCCCCAGCGTATAGCCGTACCAGCTCCCGCCATTGGGGCGCGGTGTCACGTCGACTAGCGCATAGGAAACGACGATCAGCAGGCAGAGCATGCCGGAAATCTTCGCCCAGCGGAAATTGGCGTAGCGCAGGAATCCTTCGTGCCGACGCTGACGGACGCGTTCGACATGGGTGCGCTGCGCACGGCGCCGGAACAGCGTCGCCATCAGTCGGCATCCTCTTCGAGCCGGGTGACCGACAGGAACTCCTCGGGCGAGACGCGGATCGCGGCGCCGGTGGGACAGGCGCGCACGCAGGCGGGGCCGCCCGCGATCCCCTTGCACAT
Source organism: Sphingopyxis sp. SCN 67-31 (assembly GCF_001725095.1). Taxonomy (NCBI): domain Bacteria; kingdom Pseudomonadati; phylum Pseudomonadota; class Alphaproteobacteria; order Sphingomonadales; family Sphingopyxidaceae; genus Sphingopyxis; species Sphingopyxis sp. SCN 67-31. The sequence continues at coordinate 28,702 of NZ_MEFH01000086.1, forward strand.
GTCGCACTTGACGGCGATCTTCTTGGGCTTCTTGCCCTCGGGCATATTCGCCTTGGTCCATTGGGGCGACGGTTCGCCCGGCCCCGGCCCCCGGCCGAGCAGCAGCCAGCTGAGCAGACCGGGCTTCGGCGGCGGCGTCGATTCCATACGGATCACGCCATAGGGGCAGTTGCGCATGCAGTTGCCGCAGCCGATGCAGCCGTCCTCCATATAGACTTCGCCGTCGGGGCCGCGATGGATGACGTTCGGCGGACAGTCGGCCATACAGTGCGGATGCTCGCAGTGGCGGCAGCTTGTCGGGACGTGCAGATGCGCAAAGGTCCGCCCCGCCTCGCGGTCGAGCCGCGACAGTCCTTCGTGGCTGTCGGCGCAGGCCTTTTCGCAATTGTCGCAGCCGACGCACAGATTCTCGTCGATCAGCAGCGCATCGGTCGCCTCGCCGAGCCCTTCCTTCATGATGAAGCTGGCGGTGTCCGAATAAAGATCGACCGCGCTCGCATAGCTGGTCTTGCGCGATTCGATGAAGCCGTTCATCGCCGCGCGCTCGGCGACCGCGGCCTCGGTCGCCGCGCGCACCTGCGGCCGCGCGGCGAGCATTGCCTTGAACCCCGCGCCGGTCAGCTTGATCACCTCGCTGCCGACCGCTGCCTTGACGGTCGCGTTGCGCTTCTCTCCGCTCAGCACCGCCATTTCGCCGAAATAGCTGCCCGCGGGCAGGTAGCGCAGGAAGATCGGCCGGCCGCCGATGTGCTTTTCGACCACCATCGAGCCGGAACGGACGACATAAACGTCGTCGCCCGCGTCGCCCTCCACGACCACCGGCTTGCCGGCGGGCACGCGGATCACCTCGGCCCCGTCGATGACAGGCGCCAGATCCTCGACCCTCAGGCCGCCCTTGAAGATCTGGAGAAGCTGGCGTTCGAGCGAGATGCGTTCGATCACGCGCTTCGCGCCCGGCACCGCGCCCATCAGCTTGAGCGCGGCGGTGCGCGACACCTCCACGAAGATGCTGTCCTCGCCGGCGCGAATCGTCGCGCCGCGCTTGCGGCCAGAGATCAGCCCGACCTCGCCGAAGATCGACCCCTGCTCGATCGGCACGTTGACGCCCGGCGCCACCTCGACCAGCGCATGGCCGTCGGCGATCGCGAACAGCGACGATCCCGGCTCGTCCTTTTCGAACACCACCTCGCCCGCAGGGTAATAGGCAATCTTCGAATCGAGCATGAATTCGCGCATCTGGAGCGGCGACACGTCGGCGAAGATGCGCACCCGCACGCGCAGATGGTCAAGCCACTCGCCGACTGTTTTCTGCTGCGGCAGGTTTGCGAAGATCGTTGCAAGGTCCTTTTCGTCGGCGGGGGTCAACGCGTTGTTGCCGTTGATGAATTCGACGACGTCATAGCCCTGGTTCATGCAGTGCTTGATCAGCGGATAGCCCGCGAGCGCGCCGATGACGTAGATGCCGGGCACCGTCGTCTCGAAGGTCGGCGACAGCTTCGGAAAGGCTTCGCGGTCGGGGCCGGTGAATTCGATCCCCATCGATTCGACGAAGGCTCGCGGCGCGACGGATCCCAGCCGCGCGACGATCACGTCGCACTCGATCCGCTCGTCGCCGGTCGGCGTCTCCAGCGTCAGCCAGCCCGGTTCGACGATTTTGGGCTGGGTTTCGGTGCGGATGTCGATCGCGCCATTCTCGCCCGCCTCCATCAGGTCGGAGACGTTCTTCGCCTTGGCGCGCGCGAAATCCTTCGACCGATTAAGGATCGTCACCCGGTTCTCGAGCGCCTCCTCGGCGACGCCGAGCGCATTTTCGATCCCCGCGTCGCCCGACCCGACGACCGTGATGTGCCGGTCCCTGAAATCCTCCGGGTCGTCGACCTGATAGATGATGTGCGGCAGATCATTGCCGGGGCAGCGCAGCCGGTTCGGGTTGCCCTGCGTCCCGATCGCCAGCACGATATGCTCGGCGACGATCGTATCGCCGCTCGCCGTCCGGATATGGAAGGCGCCCTTTTCGCCCGTGACCTCGACGACCTCGGCGCGATAGGCGACGGTCACCTTGTTGGCCGCGGCGTCCTCGTCCCAGATGCCCAGGATCGCCTCGCGCGACCCTTCGTCGAAGCGGCAGTCGGAGCGCAGGTCGAGGCGAGCCGGCGTCGCCATGACGTGCTTGCCCTTCTGATATTTGAAGATCGTGTCCGACAGATGGTCGGTCTTTTCGAGCAGCACATGGCTGAGCCCGAGCTGCGCCGCGCGCGCGGCGGCGCTCAGCCCGGCGGGACCGGACCCGATGATCGCGACCCGGACCGTCTCGCTCATGCGCGCGCGGCCCGCCCGCGAAAGGCAGGCTCGCTGCGGCTGACGACCATCCTGACGAACATGCGCGCTGGCATCCCTTCCCCCTGGCCGCCAGCCCCCCGGCAACCTCTGCATGGATGCGACCCGGACTTATGTCCTGATCGGAACGCTATGCCCTTGAAAGCGGGGGCGGGTCAACCGGGGAGACGGATGCCGGCCGAAGCGCGCGCGATCAGCGCGCGGGCGCGACCCGGTTGCCGACACCCTGGATCGACACGCGCGGGCGCGCCTTCCCGGCGGTGCTCCAGGTGACGACATTGTCGACGCCCGACACATTCACCGGCGCCCCGGCGCGCAGCGCGATGCGAATCCGGTTGTCGGTGCCGGTCACGGTCAGCGACGGGCAGTCGCCCACGAAGCTGATCTCGTTTTCGGTGCCGCTGACGACCGCCGCGCGGCCCTCGCAATCGACGGTCAGCGTCTGTCCGACCCCATCGATCGTCGCGCCGCTGCGCGTTCCGGCGCTGCCGCTCTGCGCAAAAGCCAGAGCCGGCACCGCGGCGACAAGGCCGATCGCGGCCATGACGGGGAATTTCGGGAAAAAGGCGTTCGAAAGCAAGGCTGTCTCCTTCACAACCCCTCGAATGCCCCGCCGCAGGCATGCGCGGACAAATCTTGCTCCACGATGAACGAACGCCGCGCGCCGCCGGTCAGGCGAGTTCGAACATCGCCGCGATGCGATCGGACGCCACCGGCTCGAAGCGCGACCAGCCGTCGGGGCCGAGCTTTTCGAGCGGGCGGAAACGCGCCTTGTAGGCCATGCGCGCCGATCCCTCGATCCAGTAACCGAGATAGACATAGGGCAGGCCGGCCTTCGCGGCGCGGCGGACATGATCGGCGATGATGAAGGTGCCCAGTCCCTCGCGCAGCGGATGGTGGGCGTCGAAGAAGCTGTAGATCATCGACAGGCCGTCGCCCTGCCGGTCGGTCAGGCAGCAGCCGACGAGGCGGCCGCGGCCGCCGTCGGCCGCCGGTTCGCGATATTCGATCATGTAGGAATCGACCGGCGTCTGCTCGACCATGTCGGCGAAATCCTGCTCGTCCATGTCGGCCATGCCGCCGCTCGGGTGGCGCGACAGCAGATAGGCGCGCAGCAGCGCATATTGTTCCTCGGTCGCCCACGGCTTGCAGGCGGTGACGACAAGGTCGCCGTTGCGGCGCATCGTGCGTTTCTGCGACTGGCTGGGCCGGAATTCCGCGGCGCAGACGCGCACCGAGACGCAGGCCGAGCAATCGGCGCAGCTCGGGCGATAGGCGACCGACTGGCTGCGGCGGAAGCCGATCCGGCCGAGCGCGTCGTTGAGCTCGTTCGCATTGTTGCCGCTCAGTTCGGTGAATACCTTGCGCTCGGTCCGGCCCTCCAGATAGGGGCAGGGCGCGGGGCTGGTGACGAAGAAGCGCGGGAAACGGAACGGTGCGGACACGCGGACTAGACCTCCAGACTTGTGATGCGGATCCCCCCACGCGGGTCCGGCGCGTTCTTTCCACCGACTATGCCGCCCCGCGTCAATGGTGCAAAGACCGTTTACCATTTTTGTTCGTCCCGATCTGAATCAGATCGGAAAACCGCGCGGTCGGGCCGGACATTCTGTCCCGTTTCGAATCGATCAGGCGTAGCCCTTGAGCTCGTCGCCGGTCAGCGTCGCGACGTGGAGCACGTTGGTCGACCCCGGCGTGCCGAAGGGAACCCCCGCCATCATCACCAGCTTCGCGCCCGCCTGGCCGACGCCGTGGCGCAGCGCCATGCGCTTGCCCTTGGCGATCATCTCCTCGAAGCTGCCGATGTCCTTGGTCGGAACCGCGTGCGCGCCCCACAGCAGGCCGAGCCGCCGCGCCGCCTCGCGCTTCGGGGTCAGGATGAGCAGCGGCGCGCCGGGCCGCTCGCGCGCGACGCGGCGCGCGGTCGAGCCCGACGCGGTGAAGCAGATGATCGCGTCGGCGGCGATCGTCGCGATGATCCCGCCTGCCGCCTCGGCCAGCGCGTCGGCGGTCGTCGCGTCGGGAAAGGTCTCGGTGAAATGGAGCCGGCGGTAATAGTCGGGATCGCCCTCGACCGAGCGCGCGATCGAATCCATCATCGTCACCGCCTCGACCGGCCAGGCGCCCGCCGCGGTCTCCGCCGACAGCATGATCGCGTCGGCGCCGTCATAGATGGCGGTCGCGACGTCGGACACCTCGGCGCGCGTCGGGGTCGGCGAGACAATCATCGATTCGAGCATCTGGGTGGCGACGACGACCGGCTTGCCCAGCCGCCGCGCCGTCGCGACGATGCGCTTCTGGAGCGGCGGCACCGCCTCGGGCGGCAGCTCGACGCCCAGGTCGCCGCGCGCGACCATCGCGGCGTCGGCAATCTCCAGTATCTCTTCGAGCCGGGCGACGCCCGCGGGCTTCTCGAACTTGACGAGCAGCGCCGCCTTGCCGCCGATCAGCCGCCGCGCCTCGGCCACGTCCTCGGGCCGCTGGACGAAGGACAAGGCGATCCAGTCGACATGCTGTTCGAGCGCGAAGGACAGGTCGCGGCGGTCCTTTTCGGTGAGCGCGGCGAGCGGCACGACGACGTCGGGGACGTTGACACCCTTGCGGTCCGAAATGCGGCCGCCGACCTCGACGATCGTCGCGATGCAGTCGGAAGTCACGCTCTTCACGCGCAGCACCAGCTTGCCGTCGTCGATCAGCAGCCGCGTGCCGGGTTCGAGCGCGGCGAACAATTCGGGGTGCGGCAGGTGGACGCGCTGCGCATCCCCCGGCGCCGGATCGGTGTCGAGCACGAACGCCTGCCCCGTCACCAGCTCCGCCGGGCCGTCCGCGAAGGTCCCGACGCGCAGCTTGGGACCCTGCAGGTCGACGAGGATCGTCGACGGGCGCCCGGTCGCCTTCTCGAGCGCGCGAATCGCCGCGATCACCTTCGCATGCCCCGAGTGGTCGCCATGGCTCATGTTGACGCGGAAAGCGTCGGCGCCGGCGCGGTACAGCGCGGCGATCATCTCCGGATTCGCGCTCGCGGGGCCGAGCGTGGCGAGGATGCGCACCTTGCGCTGGCGGGGGGGAAGGGTGTGGACCACGGTTGCTCCGCTTGCCTGATTGCCGTTACGGTGCGTGGGCATGGCGCTTCGTTCGCGCCATGGCAACCGCGCGATATCGATTGATCCACGCAAAAGGAGGCAGCCATGGCGTGCAGCGAAGACCAGAACGGCGTGGACGATCCGCTCGACGCCCTCGACGACGCGGCGGCCGCGGCGGCGTTCCGGCGGCTGGTACGCCTGCTCCGGCACCGCCACGACGCCGCCAACATCGACCTGATGGGGCTGGCCGGCTTTTGCCGCAACTGCCTGGGCGACTGGATCGCCGAGGCGGACGGGATGGACAAGGAGGCGGCCCGCGCGATCGTCCACGGCATGCCGACCGCCGAGTGGAAGGCGCGCCACCACGTCCCCGCGACCGCCGAGCAGCTCCGCCGGATGGAAGAAAGCATGGCGAAGAATCCCGGACCCCGCTAGGACGGATCGACATTCAGCTCTGGCGGCCTGCAAATGGCGGCCTTTCGCGCTTCCGGTGCCCACGTGCCGTCAGCACGCTGCGCTCCGGGTCCCGAAAATCCACCATTTTGACCTGTGGTCGTCTTCGACTCCGGCTCGCCATCTTCTGAATGTCGATCCGTCCTATGGTCTGTGGGGATTTGGCGTTCTGCGCGGTTTCTCCCATTCGTCACCCTGAACTTGTTTGGCGTTTACACCCTTGAGACAGGGATGCTGGCGTTCCCCGGCGAAAGCCGGGGTCCATGCGAGGCAGCGCTG
>NZ_MEFH01000087.1:0-24885 GCF_001725095.1 Sphingopyxis sp. SCN 67-31
ATTCAGAGTCTATCGCCGCGATATTGTATAAAGCCGTGTTCCCCCGCCCTTCGACTGCCCGCAGGGCGGGCGCTCAGGATAAACTTCCGCCATAGGCGGAAGGCGGGGGTCGATCTTCGGCCGGTTCCATCTCGAAACCACCGCAGATGGGTCCCCGCCTTCGCGGGGACACACGATAAAGGACAGTTGCAAGATGAACCCCCACAAGCCTTAGGCCGGATCGACATTCAGCTCTGGCGGCCTGCGAATGGCGGCTTTTCGCGCCTCCGGTGGCCACGTGCCGTCAGCACGCTGCGCTGCGGGTCCCGGAAATCCACCATTTTGACCTGTGGTCGTCTTCGACTCCGGCTCGCCATCTTCCGAATGTCGATCCGTCCCACGCGTCAGTTGATAACAAGCGCCGGGGACTGAATGTTGTAGCCGACAAGCACCGGTCCATTCGGTGAAGATTTGAATGTGAAAGTTTCGACGGCGCGGCCTTTTTCGTAGATCGTCTCCATATTCAGGACCGTCAGGGTCCGCCCGTTCACGATATTGACCTGCCATCCTCGCTGCGTCGTGTTTCCCGCCTTGCCCAGCTTGCGCTGCACGGCACCAAGAAACTCCTCGAATTCTGCGACATCCGCCGAACGCTGCATTTCCTCGCCGGAAGCAAAGTAGATGTCGTCAAATTTTCCGGCATTGGCGTCGTCGTGAAATGCATCGACCGCCTTTTCCGAGGCGGCGACATCGGTGGCCATGTTCGCAGGATTGCAGGCCGTCAGGCCCAGAAACAAAAGCATCCATAATATGCGGTGCATCGCAACCTCCCCCGCGAGGCTGTACCACGACCGGCGTGCTGCCAACCATAGGTATCTGCGGTTGCCTTGATGCCATTTGCAGCCCAAAGACCCTCGCATGCCACCACTCATCAAGATCTGCGGTCTCTCGACACCCGAAGCGGTCGATGCGGCCATCGAACGGGGCGCGGCCTACATCGGGCTTGTCCATTACGAGCCGAGCCCGCGGCATGTCGACCTTCGGACCGCCGCCGAATTGCGGCGCCGTGCCGGGGCGCACGTCAAGGTGGTGCTGCTGCTCGTCAACGCCTCGCAGCAACTCACCGGGCAGGCGCTCGCCGCGGTGCGGCCCGATGTCGTCCAGTTCCATGGCACCGAGACTCCCGAATGGCTGGCGGTCGTGAAGCGGCTGGTTCCGGCGGAGATATGGAAGGCGATCGGGCTCAAGGACGCGGGGACGCTCGAACGGATCGAGAAATATCGCGGCATCGCCGACCGCATTCTGTTCGACGCCCCCGCCTCGGCGCTGCCCGGCGGCAACGGCGCGCGCTTCGACTGGTCGCTACTCGCCAACCACCGTCACACGATCGACTGGGGCATCGCCGGCGGCCTGACTCCCGACAATGTCGCCGCCGCGATCGCGGCGACGCGCGCGCCGCTCGTCGATGTCTCCTCGGGCGTCGAAAGCGCGCCCGGGGTCAAGGATCTCGACCGGATCCCCCCGCGTCGCTCAGCGCGAAATCCTGCCGCCGTTCGCGCCACGCGCCGCGCGTGAAATCGGGGAACTCCAGCGTCCGGTTATCCTCTGCGATCGACTGTTCGGACAGCGGCGTGATCGCGCTCCACGTCAGCGCGTCGTAAATGTCGATCGGCATCGGCGCGCCGGCCTTCAGCGCCTTGACGAAGGCGTTGAGAACGAACCAGTCCATCCCGCCATGCCCGGCCCCGACCGCCTGGTCGGCGTGACGTTTCCACAACGGATGGTCGTACTGGCCGAGCACGGTCTCCGCCGGTTCCCAGCGATGCGGTTCGGGGCTGCGGCCTTCGATGTAGAGCGATTTGGCGACGTCCATCCACAATCCGCGCGTCCCCTGCACCCGGAAACCGAGCGAATAGGGGCGCGGCAGGTTGGTATCGTGGGTCAGCCGGATCGTTTCGCCATTGGCGCAGGCGATGCTGGTCGTCACGACATCGCCCAGCGCGAAACGCACCGCCGCATTGGGGTGGTCCGCGCCGCCCTGCGCGACCACATGATCGTGCAATCCGCGCGCCTTGCTCGCATAGCTGGTCAGCCGGATGAAGCGGTTGCCGCGGTTGATATTCGTCCACATCGCGCAGGGGCCGATGCCGTGGCTGGGATAGAGATCGCCGTTGCGCCGGACGCTGTGGTCGGTGCGCCAGCGCGCCTCGGACCAGCCTTTCGCGCCGAATTCGGCGCCGCCGCCATAGGGACGGCCGGGAATGCCCGAATTGAATTTCACGTCGCGCAGATCGTGCTGATAGCCGCCTTCGAGGTGGATTATCTCGCCGAACAGGTCCTGCCGCACCATGTTCAGCACCGCCATGACGTCGCGGCGATAACAGACATTTTCCAGCAGCATATAGGGCGTGCGCGTCGCCTCATGCGCCGCCAGCACGTCCCAATGGTCCTGAAGCGTGATGCCGGCGACGACCTCGCACCCCACCGCGACGCGCGCCTCCATCGCCGCGATCGCCATCGGCTTGTGCCATTCCCACGGGGTGACGATCAGCACGCCGTCGAGCGTTCCCGGTTTCAGCATCGCGCGCCACGCCTCGGCGTCGCCGGTGAAGCTGGCGGGGCGCGGCTTTCCCGCCGCATCGAACTGCCCCTTCGCGGCTTCGAGCACGAAGGGGTCGATGTCGGCGATCGCGGTCACGTCGACGTCGTCGCGGCGCAGCAGTTCGCGCAGGTGGACGCGTCCGCGCTCGCCGGTGCCGATGACGCCGATCCGCAGCCGCGATCCGCCGCGGTCCCGCGCAATGGCCGGTGCGGCGGCCGCCGTCGCTAACGCCGCGCCGCCCGCCATCAACAATTCGCGCCGATTCATGCCCCCGCTCATCCGTCTGCCTCCTTGCCGTGACCCTCGCCGCTGTTTGAAGCGCATCGAGGCTATGGACAAGGGCGTCATAGCGCCTAAGGGACACAGCCAGCCATGACCGAAGCCGCTCCCCCCCGCTCCGCCCTATCGAACAGCCTGCGCACCGGGCCCGATGCGCGCGGTCATTTCGGCGCCTTCGGGGGCCGCTATGTCGCCGAAACGCTGATGCCGCTGATCCTCGACCTCGAACGCGAATATCGCGCCGCCCAGGCCGATCCGGCGTTCAGGGCCGAATTCGAGCATCTGCTCGAACATTATGTCGGCCGTCCGAGCCCACTCTGGCATGCCGAGCGGCTGACGGCCCATCTGGGCGGCGCAAAAATCTATCTGAAGCGCGAGGATCTGAATCACACCGGCGCGCACAAGATCAACAATTGCATCGGCCAGATCCTGCTCGCGAAACGGATGGGCAAGACGCGGATCATCGCCGAGACCGGCGCGGGGCAGCACGGCGTCGCGACCGCGACCGTCGCGGCGCTGTTCGGCCTGCCGTGCACCATCTTCATGGGCGCGGTCGACGTCGCGCGGCAGCAGCCCAACGTGTTCCGCATGAAGCTGCTCGGCGCCGAAGTGGTCGCGGTCGAATCGGGCGCGAAGACGCTGAAGGACGCGATGAACGAGGCGCTGCGGCACTGGGTCGCCAACGTCCACGACACTTTCTACATCATCGGCACCGTCGCCGGCCCGCACCCCTATCCCGAGCTCGTCCGCGATTTCCAGTCGGTGATCGGCGAGGAAGCGAAGGCGCAGATCCTGAAGGCGGAAGGGCGCCTGCCCGACATGCTGATCGCGCCCGTCGGCGGCGGGTCGAACGCGATCGGCCTTTTCCACCCCTTCCTCGACGATGCCGAGGTCGAGATCGTCGGCGTCGAGGCCGCGGGCGAAGGGCTCGACAGGAAACATGCCGCCAGCCTCGCGGGCGGCCGCCCCGGCATCCTCCACGGCAACAAGACCTATCTGTTGCAGGACGAGGACGGCCAGATCACAGAGGCGCACAGCATTTCGGCGGGCCTAGACTATCCCGGCATCGGTCCGGAGCATGCCTGGCTGCACGACATCGGCCGCGTTCGCTACGAACCCGTGACCGATGCGGAGGCGCTCGCCAGTTTCCAGAAGCTGACGAAGCTGGAAGGCATCATCCCCGCGCTGGAGTCGGCCCACGCCATCGCCGCCGCCGAACGGATCGCGCCGACGTTGGGCAAGGACAAGATCATCATCGTCAACCTGTCGGGCCGCGGCGACAAGGACATCTTCACGGTCGCGGATGCGCTGGGGGTGGCGCTCTAAAAGCCCTCTCCCCTTCAGGGGAGAGGGTTGGGAGAGGGGGACGAATGCGGGACCGAAGGCTGATCGAGTTCGCCAAGCAGATGCGCCGCGAACAGACCGAGCCCGAAACCCGCTTGTGGCTCGAACTGCGTGCGGCACGTTTTCAAGGAATCAAATTCCGCAGACAAAAGGTCATTGGTCCGTATATCGCCGATTTCTCGTCCAGAGAGCCGATGCTGGTGATAGAGATCGACGGCGACACGCATGCAGGTCGGGAGGCATATGACCGGGCCAGGACGGCTTATTTCGAAGAACAGGGTTATCGAGTGATCAGATTTACCAACCGCGACGTGTTGACGAATATGGATGGGGTTCTGGAGCAGCTTGCGTCGTTCTTGACTCCCCCTCTCCCAACCCTCTCCCCTGAAGGGGAGAGGGCTCTATGACTCGCTTCGCTTCGGCCTTTTCCAAAGGCTCCGCGCTCGTCACCTTCATCACCGCGGGCGATGGCGATACCGCCGCCAATCTCGACGCGCTGGTCGCGGGGGGCGCCGACGTGATCGAACTCGGCATGCCGTTCACCGATCCGATGGCCGACGGTCCCGCGATCCAGGCCGCCAATCTGCGCGCGCTCGGCAAGGGCACGACCACCGCCGACATCTTCGCCATCGCGGCCGCCTTTCGCTCGCGCCATCCGCAAGTGCCGCTCGTCCTGATGGGCTATGCCAACCCGATGACGATCCGCGGGCCCGAATGGTTCGCCGCCGAATGCGCGAAAGCGGGCGTCGATGGCGTCATCTGCGTCGATATCCCGTCGGAGGAGGACGCGGAACTGGGGCCCGCGCTGCGCGCCGCGGGGGTTGCCCCGATCCGCCTCGCCACGCCGACTACCGACGCGGCGCGCCTGCCCGACGTGCTGAACGGTGCGGGTGGGTTCCTCTATTATGTCTCGGTCGCGGGAATCACCGGGCTCCAGCAGGCCGCGCAGGCGAGCATCGAGGATGCCGTCGCTCGCTTGAAAGCCGCCACCGACCTGCCCGTCGCGGTCGGTTTCGGCGTCCGCACCCCCGAACAGGCCGCGCAGATCGCCAAGGTCGCCGACGGGGTCGTCGTCGGATCGGCGCTGGTCGAGATCATCGCCGCGCACGGCGATGCCGCCCCTCCGCATGTCGAGGCTTTCGCCCGCACCCTCGCCGATGCTATTCACGGCGCGAAGGAGAATGCCGCATGAGCTGGCTCGAACGCGTCCGCAACGCCCTGCCCTTCGCCGCGAAGCGCGATACGGCGGACAATCTGTGGCACAAGTGCCGCCAGTGCCAGCAGATGGTCTTCGTCAAGGAGTGGGAAGACAATCTGAACGTCTGTCCGCGCTGCGACCATCACGACCGCATCGGTGCCAAGGAACGCTTCGCGCAGCTTTTCGACGGCGGCCTGTACGAGGTTCTGCCCGCCCCCGCCGCGCCCGAAGACCCGCTCAAGTTTCGCGACACCAAGAAATATGTCGACCGCATCAAGGCGGCGCGCGCGCAGACCGGTGACCGCGATGCCTATCAGAACGGTTTCGGCCGCATCGACGGCCGCCCGGTGGTGATCGGCGTGCAGGATTTCGCCTTCATGGGCGGATCGATGGGCGTCGCGGTCGGCGAGGCCTTCGTCGCCGGGGTCGAACAGGCGATCCGGCGCGGCTGTCCCTATGTCGCGATCACCGCGGCGGGCGGCGCACGAATGCAGGAGGGCACGCTGTCGCTGATGCAGATGCCGCGCGCCACCGTCGCGCTCGCCCGCCTGCGCCGCGCCGGGCTGCCCTATATCGTCCTTCTCACCGACCCGACGACGGGCGGCGTCACCGCCAGCTATGCCATGCTCGGCGACGTGCAGATCAGCGAGCCCAACGCGCTGATCGGCTTCGCGGGGCAACGCGTGATCGAGAATACGATCCGCGAAAAACTGCCCGAAGGATTCCAGCGCGCCGAATATCTGCTCGAACATGGAATGATCGACATGGTCGTGCACCGCAAGGAGCTGCCCGCGACGCTCGGCCGCCTGATCGCCTATCTGGCGCCCGAAAAGGCGGCCTGATCCCAGGCATCCTCCTCACCTTGTCATTCCCGCGAACGCGGGAATCCATGATCCGAGGTGTCGTGACTGTATTACGTTTATATCATGGCCAGCCAAAAGAACGGCACGATCTATATTGGCGTGACCAACGACATTATCCGGCGGACCTACGAACATCGCGAGGGGCAATTGACCGGCTTCTCCCCAAAATATCGGGTGAAGCATCTCGTCCATTATGAAGAATTTCAGGACATCCGCGATGCGATACAACGCGAAAAGCGGCTCAAGAAATGGAATCGCGCGTGGAAAATCCAACTGATCGAGACGCAGAACCCCGATTGGCGCGATCTGTGGTTCGGTCTCAACCGATAGTATCGACCATGGATTCCCGCGTCCGCGGGAATGACAAAGCCGTATAATGCCCGACCACGCCCATTCCGCCGACCCCGCTGTCCAGACGCAGCTCGACCGCCTCGCCGCGCTGTCGCCGGGACGCGACATCCTCGGGCTGGAGCGCATTACCGAACTGTGTCGCCGTCTCGGCAACCCGCACGAGCACCTGCCGCGCACCTTCCACGTCGCCGGGACCAACGGCAAGGGGTCGACCTGCGCCTATCTGCGCGCGATCCTGGAGGCGAGCGGCCGCCGCGTCCACGCCTACACCAGCCCGCACCTCGTCCGCTTCAACGAGCGGCTCCGCATCGACGGCACACTGATCGACGACAGGCTGCTCGCGATGCTGCTTGAGGAGGTGCTGGACGAAGCCGCCGACCTGGAGGCGAGCTTCTTCGAGGTCACCACCGCGGTCGCCTTCCTCGCCTTTGCGCGCCATCCCGCCGACGATTGCATCCTCGAGGTCGGGCTCGGCGGACGCCTCGACGCGACCAACATCATCCCGCCGCCCGCGGTGTGCGGCATCGCCTCGCTGGGCATCGATCACGAAGCCTTCCTGCTCGCCCCCGAAGCCGGAACGCCGTCCGTCCCCGCCGAGCGGATCGCGTGGGAAAAGGCCGGGATCGTCAAGCCGGGCAGCGCGCTCGCGACGCTCGCCTATCCGCGCGCGGTACAGCGCGTCATCGCGCGCCGCGCCGAGGAGGCCGGTGTCGTTCCCTTCGCGGAGGGCGAATCCTGGTCGGTCGAGCCCGTCGGCGACGCCTTCCGCTGGACGTCGATGGACGGGACATTGGCCGGGGTGCTGCGTCCGGGCATGGCCGGGCTGCATCAGATGCGCAATGCGGGGCTGGCGATCGCGATGCTCCATATCGCGCCGGGGCCGAAGCCCGACGCGGGCACCATCGCGCGCGGCGTCGCCGGCGCCTTCTGGCCCGCGCGCCTGCAACGACTGGGGACGGGGCCGCTGACCGGGCTGCTGCCGCCGGCGACCGAGGTCTGGCTCGACGGTGCGCACAATGGCGATGCCGGCCTCCAGCTTGCGCGGCATTTCGCCAGCGAACCGCGCCGCATCCATCTGATCGCCGGCATGCTCGCCAACAAGCATCCCGAGGCGATCCTCGACCCGCTGCGCGACCGCCTCGCCTCGCTGACCGTCGTGCCGGTGCCGGGGCACGAGCATCATGATGCGGCGGCTTTCGGATCCGAAGCGCGATACGCCACGGACGTCGAAGCCGCCTTGCGCGCGCTGACGGTCGATCCGGCGCGCGATATCGTGCTGATCGCCGGCTCGCTCTATCTCGCGGGCGAAGTGCTCAGGGCGAACGGGGAACTGCCGGAATAGCTTCGGCGGAAGCGATTTCGGGGCCGTCATCCTCGGTGCTCGGCTGGCGGACCGTCTGGACGACGAAGCCACGCTTCCACAGCAACCACAGCAGGAGCATTCCGGGCGCGGCGATGACGACGGTGAACAGCCAGAAGCCAACCCAGCCCAGCGTCTCGGCCACATAGCCGCCAGGCGCAGCGAGCCACGTCCGCCCGACGGCTGCGAACGACGACAGCAGAGCGAATTGCGTCGCAGTATAGGCCAGGCTCGACAGACCGGAGAGATAGGTCACGAACACCGTGAGCCCGATCCCGCTCGTAAAATTCTCGGTCCCCACCGCTATAGCCAGCATCAGTGGCGAATGACCGACGGAGGCCAGCAGGGCGAACAACAGATTGCTGAACATCATCATCAGGCCCGAGATCAGGAGTGCCCGCCCCATGCCCAGCCACGCGATGAAGGGAGCACCGCAAGCCGACCCGATGATCAGCGCCACAAAGCCGACGCCCTTGTTGATCGCAACGAACTCGGTGTCGGTGAACCCCAGTTCGACGATCATCGGATTGAGCATCCCCTGCCCCATCGCATCGCCGACCTTGTAGATGAGCACGAAAAGCAGGATCAGGACCGCGCCATGACGCCCCAGAAATTCGCGAAAGGGGCTGATGACCGTTTCGTTGAGCCATGCACCAAAACCTTGCTCGCCCCCGCGCGCCTGTGATGGATGGAACCTCCCGGGGCCAGCCAGGAGAGCGCCGACCACGGCAGGCAGCACCGCAAGCCCGGTAAAGGCGTAAGCCGCTGCCCAACCCAGCCCAAATCCTTCGGGAGAAGCCAGCGCGATCGTGCCGACCCCGGCGATCAGATTGCCGGTGCGATAGCCGAACTGGTTCATTGCCGTGCCGTGGGGCAACTCGGCATCGCTCAAAATCTCGATACGATAGGCGTCGATGACAATGTCCTGTGTGGCCGACAGAAAAGCGACGATGATCGCCCAGATCGCGAACGGCGCCAGATTGTCGTTGGTCGGATTACTCGCCCCCAATTGCCAGATCGCGACGACCAACAGCATCTGAATCAGGAACAGCCAGCTTCGCCGCTGTCCAAAAAGGCGGGTCAGGACCGGGATGGGCAATTTATCGACCAAAGGGGCCCAAAGGAATTTCAACGTGTAGGGCGTGGTCAGGCCGATTGCGAAGCCGATCGTCGATTTTTCGATTCCGACCTTCGACAACCAGAATGCCATTGTACCCAACAGCAGTGTCAAAGGAAAACCGCTCGAAATACCCAGCAAAAAGGCGACGATCGGCATCGGCTTGCGGTAAGGCGCAAAACTCGGAACGAGATAAGCGAGGCCGACAACGGCCAACAGCACTGCGACCAATACCAGGCTATCCAGACCGAGTTGCATCGCGCGCCCTCCCTCACATGCCGACGCGGCGGCATCTCTCGCTTCAAGCCAGAGGCCTAAAGCCTTGGCGCCAAATTGGAAGCGGTGATTTGGCGGTCCGACGGATCGTGGCGGCGGCCGGTCGCCTCAGGCTGCCTCGGGCCGCCAATAGGTCTGAAGCCCGCTGATCTTGCGCGGCTTCTTCTTCTGGCAGATCATCGTCTCGATCGCGCGCAGCGCGCCGATCAGCGCAGCGGCGGCGTGCGGCTTGGCGAGGCAGGCGAGCGCGATCTCGGCGGCATCCTCGGGCGGCAGGCCGGTGACGAGCAGCACCGCAATGCCGCGATCGCGCGCAATCCGGGCGACCTCGCGCCCCGTCATGTGGCCCGCGAGATTCAGATCGAGGACGAGCGCGTCGACCCGGTCGATCGCCAGCACCTGCACCGCAGCCTCGCCCGAATCGACCGTCGCGACGACGTCGTAGCCCGCGTGTTTCAGCGTCCGTTCGTTGTCGAACGCGATCAGCGGATCGTCTTCGACGATCAGCAGGCGCTTGATGCACGACGGGCGGGACGCAAAGAGCATGAAAACTCCCTTCGATGGCGCCATGGCGCGCTCTCGCCCGTCCTGCAATATCGCTTCGGCATGCCATCGACGAAGCGATGCGTTTCCGGCTATGAGCGTGACCACAAGGCCACAGTTTCCTTCCCCCCTCAACGCCATGAAAGCCGCTTGCGTTCCGATGACGACACGCCGACCGCCCCGCTCCGCCCCTCAGCCCGCCGCACCGCGCGGCCGCCGCGCCGCGCGTTCCGCGCAACCCCGCCCCCCTGCCACCGCCGAACGCGAGGAAGAGGGGCCGCAACGGATCGCCAAGCTGCTCGCCCGCGCCGGAGTCGGCTCGCGCCGCGACGTCGAGCGGATGATCGAGGAAGGCCGCATCGCGCTGAACGGCCAGGCGATCGCGCAGCCCGCGCCGCTGCTCTCCTCGCTCGAAGGCCTGACGGTCGACGGCAATCCGGTCGCGAAGCCGGTCTCGACACGCCTCTATCGCTTCCACAAGCCGGCGGGCTGCCTCACCGCCGCGCGCGACCCCAAGGGCCGCAAGACGATCTACGACATCCTGCCCAAAGGCCTGCCGCGGCTGATGCCGGTGGGGCGGCTCGACTATAACACCGAGGGGCTGCTGCTGCTGACCAACGACGGCGAATTCAAGCGCCAGCTCGAACTGCCCTCGAGCGGGGTCGAACGCAGCTATCGCGCGCGCGCCTTTGGCGAGATCAGCCAGGCGCAGCTCGAGGAACTGGCGCTCGGCATCACCATCGACGGCATCCGCTATGGAAAGATCGACGCCAACCTCGAACGCCGCACCGGGCGCAACCAGTGGATCGAACTGACGCTGACCGAGGGCAAGAACCGCGAGGTGCGCCGCGTGCTCGAACATCTGAGCTTGCAGGTCAGCCGGCTGATCCGGACGCGCTACGGCGCCTTCTCCCTCGACGGGCTCGACAGCGGGGCGGTCGAGATCGTGCCGCGCGACGCGCTGTTCCAGTTTCGCCGGCGGATGGGCTGAGGATGCGGGTGATCGCCGGCGAGTGGCGCGGCCGCAAGCTGCTCGCGCCCCGGAACGACGCGACGCGGCCGACTGCGGACCGCACGCGCGAGACGCTGTTCTCGATGCTCGCGAGCCGCCTCGGCAGTTTCGAGGGGCTGCACGTCGCCGACCTGTTCGCGGGTTCGGGCGCGCTCGGCATCGAGGCGCTGTCGCGCGGCGCCGCGCACTGCCTGTTCGGCGAGCAGGACAGGGACGCGCTCGACGCGCTGCGGAAAAACCTCGCGACACTGGGTGCGGGGCAGCGCGCCGAGATTCGCGCCGGATCGGTCCTTTCCCTCGGTCCCGCGCCGCGCGCCTGCGACCTGCTGCTGTTCGACGCGCCCTATGGCACCGGCGCCGGCAGCGTCGCGCTCGACAAGCTGGCCCGCCTCGGCTGGGCCGGCCCCGACAGCTGGGTTTCGATCGAGACCGCCGACCGGGAAGCGGTCGATGTCCCCGGCTTCGGAATCGAGGCGGAGCGCCGCGTCGGCAAGGCGAAGCTGACCCTGCTGCGCCGCGCCTGACCATCGTTCAGCCGGCGGCGGCGCCCTGCCGGCGCACCATCAGCAGCCCGATCCAGCTGACGACCCCGGCCAGCGCCAGATAGAGGCCGACGACCTGCGTCCCGCCCCAGTCGCCGAGCGCCTGCGCGATGATCGGCGCCAGCGCGCCGCCCAATATGCCGCCGACGTTGAAGGCGACGGACGCGCCGGTGTAGCGCACCTCGACGGGGAACAGCGCGGTCAGCCAGCTGCCGAGCGGGCCATAGACCAGCCCCATGACGAACAGCGATGCCGCGAGCCCGAGGAAGATGAGCGGCCACGATTGCGACGCCAGCGACGGCCCGAACAGCAGCCCGATCAGGATCGTCGCGCCGCACCCCCAGGTCAGCACCCGCTGCGCGCTGACCGCGTCGCTCCGGTAGCCGGCATAGACGATCCCCACCGCCATGAAGAGGATCGCGCCGAGCTGGATCAGCAGGAACTGCTCCTTCGGATAGCCGAGCGCCGTCGTCCCGTGGGCCAGCGCGAAGCTGGTCGCGAGATAGAAGATCGCGAAGCAGGCGACGACCGCGAAAGTGCCCGCGAGCGTCGGGACGAGGTGGCGGCGGAACAGCTCGCCCAGCGGCACCGCGACGGGCGCCTGCCTTTCCAGTGCGTCGGCGAAGGCCGGCGTCTCACCGATCTTGAGCCGCACCCAGAGCCCGAGCCCGACGAGCACCGCCGAGACGAGAAAGGGGATGCGCCAGCCCCACGCCGCGAACTCCGCATCGCTGAGCCACAGGCCGAGCAGCAGGAACAGGCCGTTGGCGGCGATGAAGCCGACCGGCGCGCCGAGCTGCGGAAACATGCCGAAGCGCGCACGCCAGCCCGGCGGCGCATTCTCGACCGCCAGCAGCGCCGCCCCGCCCCACTCGCCGCCGAGCCCGAACCCCTGCCCGAAACGCAGGATGCACAGCAGCAGCGGCGCGACCCAGCCGACCATCGCATAGGTCGGCAGGAACGCGATCAGCAGCGTCGAGGCGCCCATCAGCATCAGCGAGGCGACGAGCGTCGACTTGCGGCCGATGCGGTCGCCGTAATGGCCGAAGACGATCGCCCCGACGGGCCGCGCCAGGAAAGCGAGCCCGAAGCTCATGAAGCTCAGCATCAACTGCGCCGAGGGTGATTCGGATGGAAAGAACAGCGGCCCGAACACCAGCGCCGCGGCGGTGCCGTAGATGTAGAAATCGTAGAATTCGACCGCGGTCCCGACGAGGCTCGCGGTCAGGATGCGCGCCTGCGCGCGATAGGGTGTCAGATCCACGGGCGGCGCCCCTTCCCTTCGTGATGGCGGGTCGCTTTGAACGGATCATGCGCTCCGGCGCAAGACCAAAGACCGTCCGCCGCGCAGCGCCGCCGCGTCCCGCCGCCTTGCACTGGACAGCATCGGCGCCGTTCCCTAATCGTTCGCGCGTGAACAGCCGCCCAGCCTCCCCGCCCGATCTTCCCCCGCCGCACCCATCGGACCCGCCCTATCTGCAGGGGCTGAACGGCCCGCAGCGGCAGGCGGTGCTGACCACCGAAGGCCCGGTGCTGATGCTCGCAGGGGCAGGCACCGGCAAGACGGCGGCGCTGACGGCGCGGCTGGCGCACATCATCGCGACGCGGCGCGCGTGGCCGTCCGAAATCCTGGCCGTCACCTTCACCAACAAGGCGGCGCGCGAGATGCGCGAGCGCATCGGCCGGATGATCGGCGACGCGGTCGAGGGGATGCCGTGGCTCGGCACCTTTCACAGCATCGCGGCGAAGATGCTGCGCCGTCACGCCGAACTGGTGGGACTGCAGAGCAATTTCACCATCCTCGACACCGACGACCAGCTTCGCGTTCTCAAGCAGCTCATCCAGACCGAAGGGCTCGACGAGAAGCGCTGGCCGGCGCGCCAGCTCGCGGGGCTGATCGACAAGTGGAAGAACCGCGGCCTGACCCCGCCCGACCTCGACGCCGCGGACCGCGAAGCCTATGCCGATGGCAAGGGGCAGCATTTCTATGCCCTTTATCAGGCGCGGCTCAAGACGCTGAACGCCTGCGATTTCGGCGACCTGCTGCTCCACATGCTGGTGATATTGAAGACGCACCGCGACGTGCTCGAACAGTATCAGCAGCGCTTCAAATATATCCTCGTCGACGAATATCAGGACACCAACGCCAGCCAGTATCTCTGGCTCCGCCTTCTCGCGCAGGCGCGCAAGAACATCTGCTGCGTCGGCGACGACGACCAGTCGATCTATTCGTGGCGCGGCGCCGAGGTGGCGAACATCCTGCGTTTCGAAAAGGATTTCCCCGGCGCGACCGTGATCCGCCTCGAACAGAATTACCGCTCGACCCCGCAGATCCTTGCCGCCGCCTCGGCGCTGATCGCCCAGAATTCGGGGCGGCTCGGCAAGACGCTGTGGACCGATCTCGACGCGGGCGACAAGGTCCGGGTGGTCGGCGTCTGGGACGGCCCCGAGGAAGCGCGGCGGATCGGCGAGGAGCTCGAAGACCTCCAGCGCCGCGGCACCAGCCTCGACCGCGCCGCCATCCTCGTCCGCGCGCAGTTCCAGACCCGCGAGTTCGAGGATCGCTTCATCGCCATCGGCCTCCCCTACCGCATCGTCGGCGGCTACCGCTTCTACGAACGCGCGGAGATTCGCGACGCGCTCGCCTATCTGCGCCTCGTCCAGTCGAGCGCCGACGACCTGGCCTTCGAACGGATCGTCAACGTGCCGAAGCGCGGGCTCGGCGACAAGGCGGTGTCGCGCATCCACCAGTTCGCCCGGATCGAGCGCACGCCGCTGTTCCATGCCGCGGCGCGGATCACCGAGACCGACGAGCTGACCCCGCAGGCGCGCCGCCAGCTCGCGAACTTCGTCGCGATGATGCGCAGCTGGCAGGCGAAGGCGAACGACCTGCCGCACCCCGAGCTGACCCAGCTGATCCTCGACGAATCGGGCTACACCGCGATGCTTCAGGCCGACCGCAGCGCCGAAGCGGCGGGGCGCCTCGAGAACCTCTCCGAACTCGTCCGCGCGATGGAGGAATATGATTCGCTTGAAGCCTTCCTCGAGCATGTCAGCCTCGTCATGGACCGCGACAACGACGACCAGACGGAGACCGTCACCATCATGACGATCCACGCCGCGAAAGGCCTCGAATTCGATCATGTCTTCCTCGCCGGATGGGAAGACGGCGTCTTTCCGTCGCAGCGCGCGATGGACGAGGGCGGCACCGCGAGCCTGGAGGAGGAGCGCCGCCTCGCCTATGTCGCGATCACCCGCGCCCGGCAGCGCGCGAGCATCTATCACGCCGCCAACCGCCGCATCTACGGCCAGTGGATGAGCAGCATTCCGAGCCGCTTCATCGCGGAGATTCCGCCCGAGTTCGTCGACAGCAAGAACAGCTTCGGCGGCGGCGCGTCGCTTTGGCGCGCCAACTGGTCGGCGCAAGGCGACCCGTTCGCGCATGTCGCGACGCAGAGCCCGGCACGCACGGCGACCCGCGGCCCGGCATGGCAGCGCGCGCTGGCCGCGTCCTCGACCATCACCCGGGCCCCTGCGCCGAGCGAAGGCGCCCCCGCCGCCTCGGTCGGCGCGAAGCCGCGCGCCGACCTGGCGATCGGCATGCGCGTGTTTCACGAGAAATTCGGTTACGGTCGGATCATCGACGTTGACGGCAACAAGCTGGAGGTCGAATTCGAGCAGGCGGGCACCAAGCGGGTCCTCGACGGCTTCGTCCGCGCCGCCTGAGGGCGTGGGCGGGACGATGGGGGACGTTCCGTCCTTCATGTATTGGATCGACACTTCGTCATTGCGAGCGAAGCGAAGCAATCCAGGGCCGTTACCGCCACTCTGGATTGCCGCGCGGCTTCGCCGCTCGCAATGACGGTTCCAGTCGATGTCATCCCGCTCTGAGGAGAGCGCCGGCAGCCGAACACATGCGGGCGAACGGGCAAAAGAGCCGGAGAATCGGGCTGGCACGGCCGGATAATGCAGGAAAGCCCCGATACCGATCGAACGACCGGCATTCTCCGACGCGACGCGCGGCGCCCGCGATCGCTCCACCAGCCTTGTTGCAAACACGCCGCGCCGCGCTATGCCGGGGTCATGACGCAGGGTGGGGACTGGATGGGACAGGCGCGCGCGGCGTTTCAGCGCGGCGACGATGCCGGCGAGATGGCGGCGCTCGAAGGCGCGATCCGCGCCGACCGGGGCAATATCCTGGCGCTGCTCGCCATGGCGGAGGCCAAGCGGCGGCGCGACGACTCGCGTGCCGCATGCAGTTTCTACCGGCTGGCGCTGAGCACGGCGGCGATCATGCCCAACGTGCCGTCCTCGCTGCACGCCGGCCTGATCCGCGGCCAGGAATTCATCGCCGAAAGCGAGAAGATGCTTGCGGCACATCTGGCGACCGAGTTGCGCGATGCAGGAATTTCGGCCGCCAGCGCGCCGCCGCGGGTCGCCGAAGCGCTGCGCCTGCTGACGGGCGAGCATGCGCTCTACCTCCAGCAACCAGCGATGTTCTATTTTCCCGGCCTGGCGCAGCGGGCCTTCTTCGATCGCGAGGAATTCGACTGGGTGCCTGCGATCGAGGCCGAAACGGCGGCGATTCGCGGCGAGCTGGAAGCGCTCATCGCCGATGCCGGCGACCGCTTCGCGCCCTATGTGACCGCGCATCCCGACCGACCGCCGCCGAACAATCCGCTGCTCGACAAACCCGACTGGGGCGCGGCCTGGCTGTGGCAGAGCGGCCGGATCGTCGACGGCATGGACCTGCTGTGCCCGCGGACGCTGGCGGCGCTCGAAGCGGCGCCGCAACCGGTCATTCCGGAACGCGCGCCGATCGCCCTCTTCTCCCGCCTCACCCCCGGCACGCATATCCAGCCGCATCACGGGCTGCTCAACACACGGCTGATCTGCCACCTGCCGCTGATCGTGCCGGAAGATTGCGCGATTCGGGTCGGCGCCGAAACGCGCGCATGGCGCGAAGGCGAACTGCTGATCTTCGACGACAGTTTCGAGCATGAGGCGTGGAATCGCGGCACGAGCGACCGCACGGTGCTGCTGTTCGAGGTCTGGCGGCCCGATATCGATGCCGACGAGCGCGAACAGCTCGCGCGAATCTTCACGGCGATCGCCGCCTATGACGAATCCGACCACGGATAAGGGAAAAGGGTCGCTGGTGGAGCCGAGGGGAATCGAACCCCTGACCTCTGCAGTGCGATTGCAGCGCTCTCCCATCTGAGCTACGGCCCCGCGACCGGGCGGCTCTTAACGAGCCTGCTTGACACTGGCAACGGCTTTTCTGACGATCTTTCGCGAAACGCGAAAATTGGGGAGATATCGAATGGCCAAGGCATGGCATCTGACCCGCCGCCCCTCCGCTTTGCCGACGATGGAACATTTCGCATTGCGCGACCTGCCCGACGATCCCTTGCAGGAGAATCAGCTGCGCGTCCGCAACCTGTGGCTGTCGGTCGACCCCTATATGCGTGGGCGGATGAACGACGCGAAAAGCTATACCGCGAGCTTCCAGATCGACCAGCCGATGACCGGCGGCGCGATCGGCGAGGTCGTCGAAAGCCGGATGGAGGGCTTCGCGCCCGGCGACCTGATCCTGCACATGGGCGGCTGGCGCGACGGCGGCGTCATCGGCCTCGACATGGCGCCGTTCAAGCTGCCTGCCGAGGCGCTGGCGGCGGGGATGGCGCCGCAGACCTTCCTGCACAACATGGGCCTGACCGGCGGCACCGCGTGGATCGGCCTGCTGCGCGTCGCGGCGGCGAAGGCCGGCGATACCGTTTTCGTGTCCGCAGCGGCGGGCGCGGTGGGATCGGCGGTGGTGCAGATCGCCAAGGCGCGCGAAATGACGGTGATCGGCGCCGCGGGCGGCGCGGAGAAATGCGCCTGGGTCCGCGAACTCGGCGCCGATGCCGCCGTCGATTACAAGGCGGGGCAGGTGCTGGACGGGCTGGCGGGGGCGCTCGAATCGCTCGGCAAGCCGGGGATCGACGTCTATTTCGACAATGTCGGCGGCGACCATCTCGACGCCGCTTTCGCGACCGCGAACGATTTCGCCCGCTTCGCCATCTGCGGGATGATCGACGTCTATAACGACGGGCATCCGCAGGAGATGAAATATCTGATCCGCGCCATCCCCGCGCGCATCCGCATGGAAGGCTTCATCTATACCGACCAGTTCTTCGATTGCATGGAGGAATTCTATGCCGACATGGGCAACCTGATCGCGAGCGGCGCGGTGACGATGCGCGAGACCGTGCGCGACGGCATCGAGTCGGCACCCGAAGCCTTCCTCGGCCTCTTCGCCGGCGCCAATATCGGAAAGATGCTCGTCCGCCTCTGACCGTCAGGTGCCGAAGCCGACCGAGAGAAAGTCCGGCATCGGGCCGTTCCAGCCATCGTCGGGACCATCGTCGTCGCGGCGAGTCGCCGCGGGAGCGGGCTTGCGGCCTGCGTCCTTCTTCGCGGCATGGCCGTCGCCGCTCCTAGGTTTCGCTTCGCTGCGCTTCGCCCGGGGTTTGCGCTCCTCTTCGCGGCGCCCTTCTTCACGGCGCCCCTCTTCACGTCTTTTGCCGTCGCGCGCGGGTCGCGCCTCTTCCTTGGGCTCGCCTGCGCTCTCGGTGCGTCCGAGGATCGCGATCTTCGAGCCGGTCAGCTTCTGGATATTGTCGATCGCCTCGTCGTCCGACGGCGTCACCAGCGTGAAGGCGCGGCCTTTCGCCCCGGCGCGGCCGGTGCGGCCGATGCGGTGGACATAATCGTCGGGATGCCAGGGCGCATCGAAGTTGAAGACGTGGCTGACGCCCTTGACGTCGAGCCCGCGCGCCGCGACGTCCGACGCGACGAGGATGTTGATGTCGCCGTTCTTGAAGCGGTCGAGTTCGGCGATGCGGCTCGACTGATCCATGTCGCCGTGAATCTCGCCCGCGCGATAGCGGTGCCGCTTCAGCGACTTGGCGAGTTCGCGCACCGTCGTCTTGCGGTTGCAGAAGATGATCGCGGTGGCGACGCCCTCTTCCTCGATCAGGTCGCGCAGCGTCTCGCGCTTGGCGCGCTCGCTGGTCTTGACGAGGAACTGGGCGATGTTCACGTTGGTGCTCGCGGGCCGCGCCACCTCGATCGTCTTGGGATTCGACAGGAATTTGTCGGCAAGCTTCTTGATCGGCGGCGGCATCGTCGCGGAGAAGAGCAGGGTCTGGCGATTCGTCGGCAGCTTGGTGCAGATATTCTCGATGTCGGGGATGAAGCCCATGTCGAGCATCCGGTCCGCCTCGTCGATAACGAGCATGTTGCAGCCGGTGAGCAGGATCTTGCCGCGCTCGAACAGGTCCATCAGGCGGCCCGGCGTCGCGATCAGCACGTCGACGCCCTTTTCGAGCGCCTTGATCTGATCGCCCATCTGCACGCCGCCGATCAGCAGCGCCATCGAAAGCTTGTGATACCGGCCGTAATTCTCGAAATTCTCGGCCACCTGCGCGGCAAGCTCGCGCGTCGGTTCGAGGATCAGCGAGCGCGGCATCAGCGCGCGGGCACGGCCCTGCGCGAGGATGTCGATCATCGGCAGCACGAAAGAGGCGGTCTTGCCGGTCCCCGTCTGGGCGATGCCGATCATGTCGCGCATCATCAGGACCGACGGGATCGCTCCCGCCTGAATCGGTGTCGGTTCGTCATAGCCCGCTTCGGTGACAGCGCGCAAAAGTTCATCGGAGAGGCCGAGGTCGGCAAATTTCATAAAGGTCAACTGTCCGGATAGGTTCGAGCGCGGCGTCCCACGCCAGCCGTCGCTGCCGCGGCCATTGGGCAAAAGGCCGGTAAAAGTCAAGGAATGCCGTTAAAAAGCCATGCGGCGGGACGGGCGCGATCAATCCTCCTCGCGCGGGACGGGCACGAGCAGCCGGAATTTGTCGATCTCGCACTTGGCGCCGGTCCGGGCGTGGATCTGGTCGCGATCCTCGCAGAGCTTTCCGTCCTTGTTCCCCTGCATGTAGAAGCCGGCATAGAAATCGAGCGCCCGGCAGCCGCGGTTGAGCTGGGCGCGCAAGAGCTGGTTCTGGCGCGTAATCAGGTCGATGCTGTCACGCTGGACCGCCTGCATTCCCATGATATTCCGCATCGGAATGCATTTCGGCGCCTTCTTTTCTTTCCACACGATCGTCGTCGGGCGGGGCGATCGCTGCGGCATCGGGCCTGCGGCGAAATTGTTGATCGGGCTGCGGCGCGCGGGCACGCGGATGATCAGTTCCTGCTCGATCACCACCTGCCAATAGGGCGCGGCGGGCGGTTCGGCGGGCGGCGGCACCAGCGACACCAGCGGCTCGGGCGGCGCGGCCGTGGGGGCGTTGGCGGCATTGGCCACCGGCGCCGCGGCGGCCATCAGCAGGGCAGCGGACGTCAGCACGGCCTTGCGACCGCTCCTGCCCCGTGCTGACCCATAATGCTTTTCACCAGTGCCTCCCGCACCCCCAAGCTGGACGGCGCCCCGCCGATCGTTCATTGCACCTTTAACCGCCATGATTGAACATCAAATGAATTGCTGTCGAGCCCCGAGGCGGAATCGTGCGCGGGCAGGCGCGGCAGCAAGCCGGACCGGGACCCGATGACACGCCCACCCTCTCCCTCGCTTCTTGCCGATCTTGCCGCGCTGCTGGGCCCCAAGGGCTTCATGACCGATCCCGAGGTTCTCGCGCCGTGGCTGACCGACTGGCGCGGCAAATATCACGGCGCCGCGGCGGCGATGCTGTCGCCCGCCACGACCGAAGAGGTGGCGGCGGCGGTGCGGCTGTGCGGCGAGGCCGGTGCCGCGATCGTGCCGCAAGGCGGCAACAGCGGCATGGTCGGCGGCGCAACTCCCGACGCGACCGGCACGCAGCTGCTGCTCAGCACCCGGCGGCTCGACCGCATCCGCGCCATCGACGCGGCGGCACGGCTGGCGGTCGTCGAGGCCGGCGTGGTGCTCGAGAATTTCCACAATGCCGTGCTCGCCCACGGGCTGCGCTTTCCGCTGACCCTCGGCGGCAAGGGGTCGGCGACGATCGGAGGGCTCGTCTCGACCAACGCCGGCGGCACGCAGGTGCTGCGCCACGGCACGATGCGCGCGCTGGTCGCGGGAATCGAGGCGGTGCTGCCCGACGGTAGCATCCTCGACGGTCTGGCGCCGCTGAAGAAGGACAACCGCGGTTACGACCTGCGCCACCTGCTGTGCGGCGCCGAGGGCACGCTGGGAATCGTGACGGCGGCCTGCCTGCGCCTCGTTCCCGTCGCGGCCGCGCGCGCCACCGCGTGGATCGGGCTCGAATCGCCCGACCAGGCACTCGTCCTGCTGCGGCGGCTCGACGCGGCGCTGGGCGACGCCCTCGAAGGGTTCGAGATCGTCCCGCACACGTGCCTCGACGCGGTGCTGCGCCATATTCCGCAGACGCGCGCGCCACTCGCCGCGCCCTGCCCCTGGTATGCGCTGATCGAACTCGCGGGCGACGATGCCGAAGCGCTCGACGCGGCGCTGCTCGCCGAACTGGCGCCGGCATTGGACGAAGGGCTCGTCCGCGATGTCGCGATCGCCAAGAACGAGCGCGAGAGCGAGGATTTCTGGCGCCTGCGCGATTCGATCTCGGAGGCGGAGCGCGCCGAGGGGCCCGCGCTCCAGCACGACATCAGCGTGCCGGTCGACCTGATGCCGACCTTCATCGCCGACAATCCGGCGCGCCTGTCCACCGCCTTTCCCGGCGCGCGCGCGCTGTCGTTCGGCCACCTCGGCGACGGCAATGTCCATCACCATGTCCAGCCGCCGGCTGGCTGCGACGGCAAGGCATGGATCGCCGAACATGGCGAGGCGGCCAGCCGGCTCGTCTATCGCCACGTCGTCGAACTGGGCGGCTCGATCTCCGCCGAACACGGCATCGGGCAGGCGAAGCGCGCCATGCTGGCGGAAATCGACAGTCCGGCGCGGCTCGCGGCGCTGCGCGGGGTCAAGGCGGGACTCGACCCGCTCGGCATCCTCAACCCGGGCAAGCTCGTCTGACGCATAAACCGCGCGTCGGCGGCAATCGGCCTCTTGCGCGGCGCGGCGCGGCCCAATAAGGCGCGAAAACCGCTTTCTTCCGCCACGCGGAAACCTGTTTCGGAGAATCATGATGGCCACGGCGCCGACCGCTTCCAATCTGCCCCTCTTCTACAAGGATCTGGTGCCGCTTTCGAGCGTCGACCACGCCGATTTCCATGCGCGCCCGCTCGACAGCGCCGATTTCCTGATCAACCAGCACGCCGTGCCGCTGACCTCCGACGAGTTCGTTTCCGCGTCGCGCCACTATCCGATCGTCTTCTCGGCCGGCGACAATCCGGTTCCGCTCGCGCTGATGGGCCTCAACGAGGGCATCAACACCTTCGTCAGCGAAGAGGGCAAGCTGATCAATCCGGTCTATGTCCCGGCCTATATCCGCCGTTATCCCTTCATGCTCGCCCGCCTGCGCCCCGACACCGACGAGCTTTCGCTCTGCTTCGATCCGACCTCGGGCGCGATCGGCAAGTTCGACGAGGGCGATGTGCTGTTCGTCGACGGCAAGCCGTCGGACGCGGTCAACAATATCCTCGAATTCTGCAAGAATTTCGAGGAAGCGGGCCAGCGCACCGGCCAGTTCGTCGAGGAACTGCAGAAGGCGGACCTGCTGATGGACGGCGAAGTCAGCATCCAGGCCGACGGCTATGAACAGCCCTTCGTCTATCGCGGCTTCAAGATGGTCGACGAAACGAAGCTGCGCGAACTGCGCGGCGATGTGCTGCGCAAGATGATGCAGAACGGCATCCTCGCGCTGATCTTCGCGCATCTCTTCTCGCTGCAGCTGATGCGCGAGATCTTTGCGGAACAGGTGAAGGCCGGCAAGATGCCGGCGGTGACGGTCGCCCCGACGACCGCCTGAGGGAGAACGAGCCATGGCCACCGACGCGACGGCGGGAACCACCGCGAGCCCGCGTTACACGAAGGTGGCCATCTGGCTTCATTGGCTGATCGGCGCCGCGGTCATCGTCAACATCGGCCTTGCGATGCTGACCGAGGGCCTGCCGCGCGAAACCCACCGCGAAGCGATGGCGATCCACAAGGCGCTGGGCGTCACGGTGCTGGCGCTGACCCTGATCCGGATCGCGTGGCGGCTCGGACACCGGCCGCCGCCGCTTCCGGCAAGCGTTCCGGCATGGCAGCGCCCGCTCAGCCGGATCGTCCATTTCCTTTTCTATGCGCTGCTGATCCTGTTGCCGCTGTCGGGCTGGGTCTGGATGTCGGCGGCGGATCGGCCGATCGATTTCTTCGGCCTGTTCACCCTTCCCCCGATCGCCGCGCCGGGCAAGGCGCTCGCCGACACGATGCACGAACGGCACGAAATGCTGGGCCTGACGATGCTGGCGCTGGTGATCGTCCATGTGCTGGCGGCGCTCAAGCACCAGTTCGTCGACCGGTCGGGGGTCAACGCGCGGATGAATCCCTTTTGACAGGCACCGCTCCCCCCGCGTCAGAAGTCGATCGCCAGTCCTTTATATTCCCAGTCGCCATAGCGCACCGGGTCGCGGCCGCCCGGCTGGCTTTCCGCCGGGGCGGGTGCGGCGGCCGCGGAGGCCGGAACCGGCGTGGCGGTCCAGCCTGCCGGCGCCTTGACATGGGCCGGACGCCGGGTCGCGCGCGGCGTCCCGCCGATGATGTCCTGTTTCGCTCTATCGGTCATGCCGATCCCATAGGCCGCCTTGGCGCCGCCGCCAAGCGCGATGGCACGGAAGGAGCGCGCCGTGGCTGATGCCCGCAATCGCAGGCGGGGCCGTGCCGATGCGGGCGATCCGCCGGGCACCGCGCCGCGCCGCGCGGCCCTGCGGCTGCTCGACGCCGTGCTGCGACGCGGCGAGCCGCTCGATCTTGCCGCCCATGCCGCGACACAGGGCCTGACGCCGCCCGACCGCGCCTTTGCGATCGCGATCGTGTCGGAAGCGCTGCGCTGGCTGACCGCCATCGACACGCTGATCGACGGAGCCACCGAACAGCCGCTGCCCGAGGACGTCAAGGCGCGCGCGGTGCTGCGGATCGCGCTGGCCCAGTTGCTCGTGCTGCGCAGCCCCGCCCATGCGGTGGTGGCGACGGCGCTGCCGCTCGTCGCGGGCGGGCCCCGGCGGCTGGTCCACGCGCTGCTGTCGCGCGCGCAGAAAGAGGCATGGGAACTGCCCGACCATGCCGCCCTGCCCGCCGCCACCGCCGCGCGCTGGGCCGAGCAATGGGGGACGGACATGGTCGCGGCGGCCGCCGCCGCGTGGAGCGCGCCACCGCCCGTCGACCTGAGCTTCGCCGCCGAGCCGCCCGAACCGCTGCCCGAGGCGTTGGCGCTGGCGCCGCTGCATCGCCGCCTGCCGCGCGGCGGCGCGATCGAGGAGATCGCCGGCTATCGCGAAGGCGGCTGGTGGGTACAGGATCTGGCGGCGTCGATCCCGGCGCGCCTGCTCGGCCGCGGCGAAGGGCGAAGCGTGCTCGACCTGTGCGCCGCGCCGGGCGGCAAGACGATGCAATTCGCCGCCGCCGGGTGGCAGGTCGTGGCGGTCGATGCCAGCGCGAAGCGGCTCGAACGGCTGCGGGCCAATCTCGCGCGGACGAAGACGAATTTGCAGGCCGAGGTGGTGCAGGGCGACATCCGGCGCTGGCAACCCGACGAGCCCGCCGATGCGGTGCTGCTCGACGCCCCCTGCTCGGCGACCGGCATCTTCCGGCGCCACCCCGACGTGCTCCACCGCGTCGAGGCGGCGCAGATCACCGAAATGGCGGCGCTGCAAGCCGACCTGCTCGACCGCGCCGCGGCGTGGGTCAGGCCCGGCGGGCGGCTCGTCTATGCTACCTGCTCGCTCGAACGCGCCGAGGGCGAAGAGCGGATCGCCGCCTTTCTGGACGAGCATCCGGGGTGGGTCGTCCTGCCCGCGACGGCCGACGAACTGCCGGCGGGCGTCGAACCCGACGCGTCGGGCTTCGTCCGCACGCTACCGACGATGCTCGCTGACCGCGGCGGGCTCGACGGTTTCTTCGTCGCGCGGCTGGAGGCGCCATCCTGCTGACGGCAGGGTTCAGCGTGCAGCTTATGCCCTGAAAGCCGGGTGCTCGCGCGAAGGCGGGAGCCCAGTGCGTATCGGCGCTGCCTCTTTTGTCACACTCTGGGTCCCCGCCTTCGCGGGGACACCGGTTTCCATCACAAGCCCCGCAGGCTTAGAGCATCGAGCATTAAATCTAAACCGTTTGCCCCCCGCTTTCGCGGGGGCAGGCTCTGAGCTTGTCGAAGCCTGTCCTGAGCGCCTGCAAGACAGTCGAAGGGGGCCGTTCTTTCTTTCGGCGCCGCAAGAAGAAGGACGGTGCTTCGACAAGCTCAGCACGAACGGCAGAAAGGGTGATGCAGATTTAACGCACGA
>NZ_MEFH01000088.1:0-37036 GCF_001725095.1 Sphingopyxis sp. SCN 67-31
ACGGATCGACATTCAGCTCTGGCGGCCTGCAAATGGCGGCTTTTCGCGCTTCCGGTGCTCACGTGCCATCAGCACGCTGCGCTCCGGGTCCCGAAAATCTACCATTTTGACCTGTGGTCGTCTTCGACTCCGGCTCGCCATCTTCTGAATGTCGATCCGTCCTAACCCGTTTCACGGGCCATGGTCTGCTCCCGAATGAAAAGCGGCGCAAAGTGGAAGGCCCAGCTATGGATGCCGAAGCAGGCCGGCCTGGGGAAGCCTGAATTCCCGCGGGCATCGGACAGCCACGCCCCAAATCCTACCGTCCCGTTAACCAGTTTTTAGGGCCGCTGCGCCACAGCACTGGGTGAACATGGGCTGCGTGGGGAATTTCGATGCCTGACAATCAGAACGGGCCGACCAGCGCCGACGTCGCGATCATCGGCGCCGGGCCGGCGGGATTGACCGCCGCCTATCTGCTCACGAAGCAGGGCTATCGGGTGACGGTGATCGAGAAGGATCCCGTCTATGTCGGCGGGATCAGCCGCACCGTCGAGCATGACGGCTTTCGCTTCGATATCGGCGGGCATCGCTTCTTTTCGAAGAGCCGGGCAGTCGTCGAGCTGTGGAACGAGATTCTGCCCGACGATTTCATCCAGCGCCCGCGGATGAGCCGCATCTATTACGAGGGCCGCTACTATTCCTACCCGCTGCGCGCTTTCGAGGCGTTGTTCAACCTCGGCATCGTCCGCTCGGCGCTGTGCATGGCGAGCTATGCGAAGGCGAAGCTCTTGCCCAACCGGACCGTGCGCAGCTTCGAGGACTGGACGGTGAACCAGTTCGGGCACAAGCTCTATTCGATCTTCTTCAAGACCTATACCGAAAAGGTGTGGGGGATGCCGTGCGACGAGATGTCGGCCGACTGGGCGGCGCAGCGCATCAAGGGGCTCAGCCTCGGCGCCGCGGTGCTCGACGGCCTCAAGCGCAGCCTTGGCCTCAGCAAGGCGCCGAATGACGGCATGGCGGCCAAGACCCTGCTCGAAACCTTCCGCTATCCGCGCCTCGGCCCCGGCATGATGTGGGAAGCGGCGCGCGACAAGGTGATGGCGGGCGGCAACCATGTGTTGATGGGCCACGGCCTCAAACAGCTTTCCCAGGACCAGAAGACCGGCCGCTGGCGCCTGACCGCGACCGGTCCCGACGGCGATGTGGTGATCGACGCCGATCATGTGATCAGCTCGGCGCCGCTGCGCGAACTCGTGGCGCGTCTCCATCCGCTTCCGGCCGCCGCGCTGACCGCGGCGCCCAGCCTCAAATATCGCGACTTCCTGACCGTCGCGCTGAAAATCCGGTCGAAGGACCTGTTCCCCGACAACTGGATCTATATCCACGACAGCAAGGTCAGGGTGGGCCGGGTCCAGAACTTCCGCAGCTGGTCGCCGGAGATGGTGCCCGATCCCGACCTCGCCTGCGTCGGCCTCGAATATTTCTGCTTCGAAGGCGACGGGCTGTGGTCGTCGAGCGACGCCGATCTCGTCCGCCTCGCGACCGACGAGATGGCGATCCTCGGCCTGTGCAGGGCGGAGGATGTCGTCGGCGGGGTCGTGGTGCGGCAGGAAAAGGCCTATCCGGTCTATGACGATGATTATGCTGCGCATGTCGCGGCGCTGCGCACCGAGCTGGAGGCGCGCTATCCGACGCTGCACATGGTCGGGCGCAACGGCATGCACCGCTACAACAACCAGGATCATGCGATGATGACCGCGATGCTGACGGTGCGCAACATCGCCGCCGGCGCGCGCGTCTACGACATCTGGGGCGTCAACGAGGACGCCGAATATCACGAGAGCGGCGCCGAGGGCGAGGGCGCGGCCCTGGCCTCGGTCCGTGCCGTTCCGGTCCGCGCCGCGCGGGCGGCCTGATGGCCGGCCGGGCGGAATGACGTCATGCCGCAACCGCTCGCCCTTCTGATCGGCGCCGTCCGCCGCGGCGATGCCCGGTGGATCGGCTATCTGTTCGCGAGCGTGCTCGCGCTCGGCTGCGACGCCGGGCTGTTCCTGCTGCTGCTCGGCGCCGGGCTCGAACCGGTGGCGGCCTCGGCGCTCGGCTACGGTCTCGGGATCGCGGTGCACTGGCTGGTGTCGAGCCGCCTCGTCTTCGCCGACAGCGCCGCGGCGCGCGGGACCGGCGAGCGGCAGCGGCAGAAGATGCTGTTCGTCGGCTCGGCGCTGGCCGGCCTTGCGATTACCACGGCCGTCGTCGGCATCGGCATCGGCTGGGGGCTCGACCCGCGGATCGCAAAGCTTGCGGCGATCGCGATCAGTTTCCAGACGACCTATCTGCTGCGCCGGCACATCGTCTTCCGTCCGGACCGCGCATGAGCGCGCATGATCGCCGGCCACGCTTCGGAAACTGGCTGACGCCGGTCCGGTTCGCGCTGCTCCTCTGGGCGCTCGCGCACGCCATGATCTTCGCAAACCACTGGCCAGAAACCACAGCCCTCCTCCTCGGCGACACCGACGATGCGATGCGGATGGTCCAAGTATGCGACCTCATCGCCGGACAAAACTGGTGGGATCTCACCCAACATCGCATAAATCCAGCGGGCGGCGGGGTACTGATGCACTGGTCGCGGATCGTTGACATTCCGCTCGCGGGCGGAATTCTGTTGCTCAGGCCCCTGATCGGCCAGCCCCTTGCTGAACAGGTAGTGATGGCGCTGTGGCCACCGCTGCTGCTCAGCACACTGTTCATCGCCGTCTCGCTCGGCTTTCGAGGCCTGTCGGACTGGCGCATTGCTTGGGCCGCGCCCTTATACCTGATCTTCTGCATCTATATCATCGCGCAATTCCGCCCGTTGCGCATCGATCATCACGGCTGGCAGATTCTTCTCGCGATGCTGATCCTCTGGCACGCCCTGCGTCCCGCGAGTCGTAGCGCAGGGCTGTTCGGAGGGTTGTTTGCGGCGATGCTGCTTGCGGTGTCGATTGAGGGGGGGGTGTTTGCGGGGTGTTTTGCGGCGATTGTGGCGTTGCGCTGGGCGCTGGGCGGGGGTGCGGCCGAGCGGGCGCGGCTGATCGGTTACATGACGGGGCTCGCCGGCGGTGCGGTCCTGCTCCAGTTCGCGACGCGCGGGCCCGCCGGCCTTGTCGGACGCTGGTGCGATTCGCTGTCGGCGCCCTATCTGGTGGCGCTTGTCGTCGCGGCCGCCGGCACCGCCGGCGTCGTCGCGCTGCGGCCGGAGCGGCGCATCGTGCGTTTCCTGCTGCTCGGAGCCGTCGCGGCCCTCGCAGCGGTCGCGCTGGTCGGCACGGCGCCGGAATGCGCGCGCGGTCCCTTCGCCACGCTCGACCCGATCGTCGTCCAATATTGGTACCGCACCGTCCTCGAAGGCCAGCCCGTCTGGGCGTCGGGCGGACAAAGCATCGTCTTCGTCGTCGTGCCGTCGCTGCTCGGGCTCGTCGGGACGCTGCTCGCCTGGCGCAGCGCGCGCACCGCGGCGGAACGCCGCGACTGGATCACCATCGCCATCGCGCTGACCGCCGCCGCGCTGCTGTCGCTGCTGGTGCTGCGCAGCGTATCGACGGCGCATCTTTTCGCCTTGCCCGGCTGCGCCTGGATCGGCCTGCGCATATGGGACCGCGCGCGGGCGCTGCGCGCGATGCCGCTGCGGCTGGCGGCCTCGGCGCTCGCGATCTTCAGCCTGCCGCTCTTCGCCAGCATGGCGGTGGCGGTGCCGCTCGCCATGGCCTTTCCCTTCTTTCGGTCCACGGATCAGGGTGTCACGTTCGATTCGGTGGAAGGGGCCTGCCTCGATCCGGCCAATATCGCGGCGCTCGACCGGCTCGACCCGGCGGTGATCCTCGCACCGATCGACCTGGGCGCGCCGCTGCTCTTCTGGACGCACCACAGCGTCGTCGCGACGCCGCATCACCGCAACCGGGAAGCGATGGCCGACACGATCCGCGCCTTCGTCGGCGATCCGGACGCGGCCGAAGCGCTGGTCCGCCGGCAGCGGGCGACGCTGGTGGTCGTCTGCCGCGGCGCCAATGATTTCGGCCTGTATCGGCGCGGGCGCCGTGACGGGCTCGCCGCGCAGCTTGCGGCCGGGCGGCCGCCCGCCTGGCTCGAACCGCTGCCGATCGGTGCCGGGACCGGGCTCGGCGTCTGGCGCGTCAGGGCGCTGCCACGCCAGCCGTAGTCCGCGTAGCCGCGCCGGGGGTCAGTAGCGTTCGAGCTCGACCTGCATGTGGCGATAGCCGTGGACGAAGCAGGCATTCACCCGCTCGGGCTCGGCCAGCACGTTGACGCGCAGGCGCCGCTTCTGCATCTCGGAGATCAGCGCGGTGAGCTGAAGTTCGGCGACGCGAGCGCCGACGCAGCGGTGGATGCCGTAACCGAAGGCCAGGTGGCGGCGCGCATTCTCGCGATCGACGATGATCCGGTCGCCGTCGGGAAAGACGCTCTCGTCGCGATTCGCCGAGGCGTACCAGAGCGCGATCTTGTCGCGCTTGCGGATCTGGTGTCCGAACAGTTCGGTATCCTCGGTCGCGGTGCGGCGCATGTGCGCGAGCGGGGTCTGCCAGCGCAGGATCTCGTGCATCGCATTGACCGCGAGGTCGGGATCGTGATTCGCCTCGAGCTTCGCGCGTTCCTCGGGGAACTGGTGCAGGCCATAGGCATAGGCCGACATCGAATTGCGCGTCGTATCGTTGCCGCCGACGATGAGCAGGATCAGGTTGCCCATGAATTCCTCGTGGCTCATGTGGCTCATCGCGTCGGACTGGAGCATGATCGAGATCAGGTCGTGCTGCCCCGGATTCTGTGCCTTGCGGTCCCACAGCTCCTTGAAGGCGGCGCCCATTTCATAGGCGATGGCGAGTCGCTGCTGCCGTTCCTCGGCGGTGTTGAAGCTTTCGATGTCGCCCAGCGCGTCGGACCAGGCGGTCAGCTTGTGGCGTTCCTCCCACGGGAAATCGAAGAGGATCGCGAGCATTTGCGTCGTCAGTTCGATCGACAGCTTCTCGACCCAGTCGAACGGCTCGCCGACCGGAAGCGAATCGAGCACGTCGCTGGTGCGCTTCAGCGTGTCGGCGCGCATGCGCTCGGTTTCCGAGGGGCCGAAAGCCGGGGCGACGGTGCGGCGCTGCGCGGTATGCTGCGGCGGGTCCATCGCGATGAACATCGGCATCGGGACCTCGCCCTCCTGCAGATGCTCGACGCCGTCGCCCGCGACGGTGATGCCGCCATATTCCCACGAGGAGGAGAATATCTTGGGCAGCGCCTCGACATGCTGGATCGGCTTGTAGGTCGTCACCGACCAATAGGGGCCGAACTTCGAATCCTCGCAATAATGGATTGGCGATTCGGCGCGCAGGCGCCGCATCGGTTCCTGCCAGCGATCCTCGCGCCATAATTCGGCGCGGGAGACGTCGAGCGGATTCACGGTTTCGGGGGCTTCGCGGATCACGGTGGCCATGGGGGCAGCTCCTCTCGCGGCCGTCTTCGCGCGGCCGATCGGGTTGCAGAATGCCACTGTTTACAGCTTTGTCAACGACCCTGGGGGAAAGACCCTAGTTGCCTGAATCTGACGTTTGCCCCATCGATCCCGTCATCCCGGGCTTGACCTGGGATCCCGCTTCCTTTCGCGCACGGACGGAGGAAAAGCGGGACCCCGGGTCAAGCCCGGGGTGACGATGAGGACAAAAACTTTGAGTCCACCATATCGGGGTCTGTGGGGGTTCGGGTGCTTGCGGACGCATAGGGGCGTGTCCCCGCGAAGGCGGGGACCCAGTGCGGTGGAACGCAAACCCTGATTTCATACGCTCTGGGCTCCCGCCTTCGCGGGAGCACGTGGTTTTGTTTTGCGAAAAAAACTGAATCTCCACCGGCCATAGAGCATTAAATCTGAACCGTTTGCCCTCCGCTTTCGCGGGGGCAGGCTCTGAGCTTGTCGAAGCCTGTCCTGAGCGCCTGCAAGGCAGTCGAAGGGGGCCGTTCTTTCTTTCGCGGACGCAAGAAGAAGGACGGTGCTTCGACAAGCTCAGCACGAACGGCTGAGAGGGTGTGTCAGATTTCACGCACGTCGCGCTAAAGTCAGCGCAGCCGGCGCTTCCAGAATCGCCAGTCGCCGCGCCCGCTGAGCACCCCCGAACGGAAGAGGCGCACCGAAAGATAGACGACGAGCGCGACCCACAGCGCCTGCCAGCCGAGCGCGAGCAGGTGGATGCCGCGCGCCTCGTTGGTCGCCGCGCGCGCCGCCATCGCCAGCGGCGAGGAGAAGGGGAATATCTGCGCGAAGGTCGCGAGGCCGCTGCCAGGCGCGCTGGCCCCGGCCGACGACAGGCTGAACATCGCGACCTGGAAGATGGTGATCGGCAGGCTGAGCATCTGGATCTCGCGCACCGTGCCCGCCTGCGAGCCGATCCCGAGGAACACCGCGCCGAGCAGCAGGAAGGCCATGACGAAATAGGCGAAGCCGATGGCGAGGAAGAAGGGCCAGCCGGTCGCCGGCGCGGTCGCCAGCGCCGGGACGGGCGCCGCGCCGGCGGCGGAGAGCGCCGCGGGGTCGAGCCCGGCCGCATAGATCAGCCCCGCCACGACCGCGATCGCCAGCCAGAAGGCGATGAAGAGGATCGCGACCCCCAGCATGCCGAGCAGCTTGCCGAGGAAAACGCCTTCGAGCGGCACCGCGGCGGCGAGGATCTCGATCACCTTGTTGCCCTTTTCCTCTGCCAGCGAACTCACCGTCTGTCCGGCGAGCAGCAGGGTCAGGAGGAAGATCACGAACACCGCGGCGAAGCCGATCGATTGTTGCAGCGCGACGCTGGTGCCGCCGCTGGCGAGCGCCTCGAAACGCGGCGTGACGGGCGGCGGCGGGCCCGCCGCGCGGCTGTGCAGCGCCTCGCCGGCGAGGAGCGCCAGATAACGGCCGGCGCTGCCGCCCGCCTCGCGCTCGACGATATGCGGGGCGGCGAGCGCGCCGATCATCACCGCATAGGTATCGCTGCCCTTTTCATGGGCGATCGCGACCGGGTCGGCGTTCGCGGGCGTGGCGGCGCGCAGTTCGAGCGTCGCCGGCGGGCGCGGCATCGCGGCGCGCAGGCGCGCATCGGCGGCGCGCAGCGCTTCGAGATCGGCGGCATCGGCGACCGCGACGACGCGGCCGGTGCCGCGCGCGCTGTCGGCAAGCTGCGACGCGCCCATGCCCCCCGCCAGCCCCATGCCGAGCATGAACAGCGGCGCGAGCAGGAAGAGCAGGAAGGTCGGCGTCGCGACGATCGCCAGAAAGTCGCGCCGCGCAACGACGGTCATCGTGCGAAGGAAGGGGGTCATGCGGCGGCCTCCTCGATCGCCGCATCCTCTGCGTCGGCGTGAAAGCCGGCATCGACCTGGCGGACGATGTGGACGAAGGCGTCGTGCAGCGCCGGGCGGCTGATCGACAGGCCGGTCACCCCGAACCCGCTCGCGGTGATGCGGGCGAGCAGCGGTTCGACGTCGGCATCGCCGATCGCGAAATGCCACGCCTCGCCGTGCGGTTCGGCGGCGGCGGGGAGCAGCGCGCGAATCGCCGATGTCTCGGCCGCGACGCGGGGGGTGTAGCGCACCTGCATCGGCAGCAGCGCGCGCGCATCGTCGACGCTGCCCTCGAAGCGCCGCTGCGCGCGCGCGATGATCGCGATCCGGTCGCACAGCCGCTCGGCATGCGCCATCACATGGGTGGAAAAGAGGATCGTCGCGCCGCGCTCCCGCTCGCGCCGCACCAGCGCTTCGAGTCGCTCCTGGTTGACCGGGTCGAGGCCGGAAAAAGGTTCGTCGAGCACGATCAGGTCGGGCGCATGGACGATCGAGCCGATGAGCTGGACCATCTGCGCCATGCCCTTCGACATCTTGCGGATCTTTTCGTCGATCACGCGTTCGAGGCCGAGCTCGGCCATGAAGGCGGCGGCGCGGCGGCGCCCCTCGGACCAGTCGAGCCCGCGCAGCGCGCCCATGAAGGCGATGGCTTCGCGCGCCTTCATGCCCGGATAGAGCCCGCGTTCCTCGGGCAGGTAGCCGATGCGGTGGCGCACCGATTGCGGCGTATGGCCGCCGAGCAGCCGGCTGACCCCGGCATCGGGATCGATGATGCCCAGCATCATCCGCAGGCTCGTCGTCTTGCCCGCGCCATTGGGGCCGAGCACGCCGTAGATGCTGCCCGCCGGCACCGCGAGATCGACTCCGTCGACGGCCTTGAACGCGCCGAAATATTTGGTGAGGCCGGTCGCCTCGACGCTGCAATCGCTCAAAATCCGGTCCCCGATCCCAATGCCGCGACACTATGGCATGGCGCGTCGGCTGTCGTATAGGGCCGCAATGGTTTCAGACGCCTTGCCAATGCCCGAAGGACGGCTCGAAGAACGGCTCGAAGCGGTCGCGCGCGCGCACGGCTTCGCGGCGTTCGGCATCGCCGACGCCGGGGCGGCGCCGCAGACCGCCGCGCGGCTGAACGCCTGGCTGGCCGATGGATGCCATGGCGACATGATCTGGATGGAGGGGCGCGCCGCTCAGCGCGGGTCGCCGCGCGGCCTGTGGCCCGAGGTGCGGTCGGTGATCGCGCTCGGGATGAACTATGCCCCCGCCGCCGATCCGCTGGCGCTGGCGGCGCATCCCGATCGCGGGCGCATCTCGGTCTATGCGCAGGGCACCGACTATCATGACGTCGTGAAAAAGGCGCTGAAGGCGGTCGCGCGCTGGCTGGTCGCCGAGGTGCCGGGGGCCGAGGTCAAGGTGTTCGTCGACACCGCGCCGGTGATGGAAAAGCCGCTCGCCGCCGCGGCCGGGCTCGGCTGGCAGGGCAAGCACAGCAATCTGGTCAGCCGCGACCATGGCAGCTGGCTGTTCCTCGGCGCCATCTATACGACGCTGGCGCTTGGGCCCGGCGCGCCGGGGCGCGACCGCTGCGGGCGCTGCCGCGCCTGCCAGGACGCCTGTCCGACGCAGGCCTTTCCGGCGCCCTATCGCGTCGATGCGCGGCGCTGCATTTCCTATCTCACGATCGAGCATGCCGGGCCGATCCCAGTCGCGCTGCGGCGGGCGATCGGCAACCGCGTCTATGGCTGCGACGATTGCCTCGCGGTGTGCCCGTGGAACAAGTTCGCGGACACCGCGCACCGCCACCGCGCCTTCCTGCCGCGCGCCGAGCTGGCGGCGCCGTCGCTCGCCGACCTGCTCGCGCTCGACGATGCGGGGTTCCGGCAGGTGTTCGCGGGGTCGCCGATCAAGCGCATCGGGCGCGACCGCATGGTGCGCAACGCCGCGATCGCGGCGGGCAACAGCGGCGACCCGCGCTTTCGCCCGCGCCTGACCGAACTGACCGGCGATGCCTCGCCCGTGGTCGCCGAGGCGGCGGCGTGGGCGCTGACGGAGCTGTCCGCTGTGTCGACGCCCTAACGTCTCAACGCGTCGATGCAGCCGTCGACATTGGTGTCGCGCCCGTCGGGGGTGCGCGCGTCGACATGGGTGGCGACCGGCGTCGCGCCGACGCGCGGCGGATAATAATAGACGTCGATCGTGCACGCCGATCCGGCGAACTGCAGCTTGCGGCCCGCGCCTTCGGTGACGTCGAGCCGGGGCTTTCCGAACAGGCGGATCGTGCTGTCGGCGTCGCGGCCGACCAGGTTGTTGTTCTGGGTGATGCGCGGCGTGCTTGGCGGAAAGACGGTCGGCGTCGGGGGCGCGGCGGGACGCGGCACCGCAGTGGCGGCGCAGCCGGAGAGCGTGGCGGCGAGCGCGGCGGCGGCGAACGGGCGGTGGCTGCGGATCATCCTCGGTCCTTCATGGTCGGCGCCCGCCGGGGCAGGTGGAGCAGGTGGACGGCCATAGCCGCGCTGACGATCGGCGCCAACAGATTGACGACGGGGATCAGGAAAGATGCGGCGGACAGCAGGCCCGCCGTCCAGCGCGCGCCGCGGTCGAAGCGCGGCCGGTCCGGGTGGCGCGCGAGCACCATCGCCTCGAGATCGCGGCCGAGCAGCAGCGCGTTGACGCCGAGCGCGAGCAGCACCGTGCCGACCCCGGTGACCAGCAGCAGGATGTAGAAGGGCAGCGCGACGAGGTTGCCGGCGATCAGCCGGCCGAGCGAGGCGAGCGCGAGGCGGATGCCGCGGCCCCAGCCGACCGGCACCGCGCGCCCCGCGGCGGCGGGATAGTGGCGCGCCTCGACCTCGGCGACGATCCCGTCGGCGAACAGGCCGACGACGACGATCGCGGCGGCGCGGAACAGCAGCCAGCTCCCGGCGACGAGCAGCAGCACCAGCAGCGCGCTCGCCATGTCGGTGCCGCTTTCGCCGAGCCACCGCCCGTGATCGAGCAGCCGGCGCGCGGCGAACAGGATCGCGGCGCCGGCGGCCGCGAAGAGCAGCAGCGTCAGGGCGATGCTGAGCGCGAGGATGCGCAGCACGCGCGCGTTCGGCAGGTCGCGGAGCGCGAGCAGAAAGGCTTGGACGGCGCGGGCCATGGCGCAGCGATGGCGCGGAGCGGCGGGCCGCGTCAAGCGCCGCGCTTGCCTTGCGCCGCGCAGCCGCTTAAGGCGCGCGCAGTTTTCCCCCACATGACAGGATCATCCATGGCCTCCACCGCCCGTTTCGACGTCGTTGCGATCGGCAACGCGATCGTCGACGTCATCGCCCGCGCCGACGACGCGCTGATCGCCGCCGAGGGCCTGGCCAAGGGATCGATGCGGCTGATCGACGCCGCGGAGGCCGCGCGCCTCTATGAAGCGATGGGGCCGGCGGTCGAGATGTCGGGCGGCTCGGCGGCGAACACGCTCGCGGGCATGGCGGCGCTCGGGCGCCGGTGCGCCTTCATCGGGCAGGTCGCCGACGACCAGCTCGGCGGCGTCTTCACGCACGATCTGCGCACGCTGGGCGTCGCCTACGACACGCCGCCGCTGGCGGGCGGGGCGCCGACCGCGCGCTGCCTGATCCTCGTCACCCCCGACGGCCAGCGCACGATGAACACCTTCCTCGGCGCCAGCCATCTGCTGGGCCGCGAGATGATCGACGAGGCGCTGATCGCCGCGTCGGACATCCTCTATCTCGAAGGCTATCTGTGGGATCCGCCGCTGTCGCGCGCGGCGATGCGGCGTGCGATCGACGTGGCGCGCGCGGCGGGGGGCAAGGTCGCCTTCACCCTGTCCGACGCCTTCATCATCGACCGCCACGGTGAGGATTTCCGCGCGCTGATCGCCGAGGGGCTGTTCGACATCCTGTTCGCCAACGAGGTCGAGATCTGCGCGCTGGCGGAGGAAACCGACTTCGAGGCCGCGGTCGCGCGGATCGCGCCGCAGGTGCCGCTGCTCGTCGTGACGCGCAGCGAAAAGGGCGCGATCGCGCTGACCGGCGGCACGCGCACCGAGGTGAAGGCGGAACCGATCGACGCGGTGGTCGACACCACCGGCGCCGGCGACCTGTTCGCCGCGGGCTTCCTAGCCGGCCATGCCGAGGGCCGGCCGGTCGCCGACTGCCTGACGATGGGCGCGGTCTGCGCGCGCGAGATCATCGCGCAGGTCGGCCCGCGCGCGCAGACCGACCTGAAGGCAAAGGTCGCCGAACGCCTGGCATAGGCCCGGGGCCGACTCAGCCGGCGGGCGCTTCCGCCGTCTCAGGGTGCTTGCGGAACAGCGCGCGGTCGGCGGGGCCGAAGCCGCGCGTCCAGATCAGCCAGCCGTAGATGCCGAGGATGAAGGGGATGCCGAACAGCAGTTCGGCCCACTCGGGCAGCTTGGTCGCCCCCCAGCCGAGGATCGCCGCGCCCGCGGTCGCCCAGACGAGCGCCCAGCGCAGGCTGTTGACCGGCGCGTGCAGGATGCGCGCGAGCAGCCACGCCTTGGCGACCGACGCGAAGCCGAGCGCGAGCATCAGCGCGAGCGCGACCGCGGCGGCATAGTGGATCGGGGCGAGACCCATCGACCGGGCGACGAGGATCAGCGCCACGCTGAGCGCCGCCTGGAGCGCCAGCGTCGCGAGGCTGATCACCAGGTTGCGGTGCCGCGCGACATAGACCAGCGCCGCCTCGCTGACCACCGCGGTCGCGGCGACGACCTCGGCCGCGAGCAGGAAGGCGAGCGCGGTGGTGCCGCTGACGAATTCGGGGCCGACGAGCCCCATCACCGCCTCGCCCGGAATGCCGAGCGCGAGCGCGACCCCGGCCTGCGCGGCGATGATCCAGAAACCGACCTGGCTGACCTGCGCGGCGACGGCGCCCAGCCGCTTTTCGGCGAGGTTGCGGGTGATG
This sequence comes from Sphingopyxis sp. SCN 67-31, assembly GCF_001725095.1. Lineage (NCBI taxonomy): Bacteria > Pseudomonadati > Pseudomonadota > Alphaproteobacteria > Sphingomonadales > Sphingopyxidaceae > Sphingopyxis > Sphingopyxis sp. SCN 67-31. The sequence goes on from NZ_MEFH01000088.1 coordinate 12,256, forward strand.
ACGGGGCCGAGGATCGGTTCGAAGCTGGTCTTGAGCTTCTGCGGCAGCGAGGCGACCTGCTGCGCCATGTAATAGATGCCGTAGATGGCGGGCGAGGTGAACTGGCCGAGGATGAAGAGATCGAGCCGCCGCGTGCCCCATTCGATCGCGTCGGCGGCGGCGAGCGGCGCGTTGCGGCGCGCCAGCGAGATGAGCTGCGCGGGGTGCGGCCGCCAGACGCCGGGCCCGCCATAATGGCGAACCATCGGGACGAGCGCGGTGAAGAAGGTCGCGATCATCGCGGCGGCGTAGGAAAGGATCAGCCCGTCGCGCAGCGAATAGAAGGCGAAGCCGAACGCCGCGAAGCTGATCACCCACGGCTCGACGACCGAGCGCGCGCGCACCGTCGCGCCGATGTCGTAGCGATAGGCGCAGGCGGCGAGCGCGATGTCGGCGCCGGCGATCGCGAACACCGTCGTCGCCATCCAGCGATCCCAGCCCGCGACATCGCCTGCGGGGAACATGAGCTGCGGAAAGGCGAAGAGGATCGCCGAGCCCGCCGCCGAGGCGACGAAGGCGACGAACATGCCGTCCCACACGACGATGCGATGGTCGGCGCCGGGGGCGCTCAGCTGTTCGGCGAGCCCGCGCTTGAGCCCGAGCGTCGCGAGCTGCGCGACCAGTTCGATGACGAGCACGGCGAAGGCGAAGCGCCCGACCGCCTCCGGTCCGTACCAGCGGCCCGCGAAATAGAGGAAGGGCAGGCGCGCGACGAGGCGCAGGAGGAAGCCGAGAAAATTGGTCCGCCCGCCCTTGGCGAGCGCCGCGGCGTCGGCATCGGCCAGCGGCGCAGGCGGCGCGGCCGAATCGGGGGTGCGCGTTGCCGCACTGTCCGTCTGGCTCAAGCCTGGCGCCCCTTCTGCTTTTCCCCGCGCGCCGGTTTAGCGCGCTGCGGCGGGGCAGGCAATTGCGCGCGGTATGTCATCGGCGGTGTCTCACGCGCCTTCGCGTCGCAGCGGGCGGCTGAGCAGGGCCTGAATGGCCTGGGCGACCCCCGTCTCGCCCGCGACCAGCCGCGCGACGGTGTCGGTGATCGGCATGTCGATGCCCCCGGCGCGGGCCGCCTCGGCGATCACCGGCGCGCTGAACGCACCCTCGGCCACGGTGCGGCGGTCGCGCATCAGGACGGCGGCGCTTTCCCCGCGCCCGAGTCCCTGGCCGAGCGCGAAATTGCGCGAATTGGACGAGGTGCAGGTGAGGACGAGATCGCCGAGCCCGGCCAGTCCCGCGAGCGTTTCGGCCTGGGCGCCGCGCGTGAGGCCGAAGCGCGTCATCTCCGCGAAGCCGCGGCTGATTAGCGCGGCGCGCGCATTCAGCCCCAGCCCGGCCCCATCGACGATGCCGCAGGCGATCGCGAGGATATTCTTGACCGCCCCGCCGATCTCCGCACCGATCATGTCGGTCGAGGCATAGGGGCGGAAATGCGGGCGCGCGAGCGCGCGGGCCAGCGCATCGGCGAGCGCCGGATCGGCCGCGGCCAGCGTGATCGCGGTCGGTAGCCCGGCGGCGACCTCGTGCGCGAAGGTGGGGCCCGAGAGGACGGCGAGCGGCCGTTCGGGAAACAGCGCGCGGGCGATGTCGACCGGAAAGGCGAAGCTGCCCGCCTCCATCCCCTTGCTGCAGAAGATCAGCGGCGCGGTATCCATCGGCAGGTCGGCCAGGACGGCGCGCAGATAGGGCACGGGCACGACGATCAGCAGCGCGTCGAGGCCGGCGAGGTCAGCGAGAACGCCGGTCGCGCGCAGCGACGGCGAGAGCGGCGCGCCGGGCAGGAAGAGCGGATTGCGATGCTCGGCATTGATCGCCGCCGTCACCTCCGCCTCGCGCGCCCACAGCAGCACCGGAGCGCCGTCGGCCGCGAGCAATTGCGCGAGCGCGGTCCCCCACGCCCCCCCGCCGATAACGCCGAAGCGGGCGAAGGACGTCATGCCTTCACCCCGGCGCCGCGCACGGCCTCGGCGGCGGGATCGAGCGGCCAGCGCGGGCGCGCGGCGACGTCGAGCGGATCGGTCAGCCCGGCGGCGAAGCGCTCGGCGCCCGCCCAGGCGATCATCGCGCCATTGTCGGTGCACAGCCACAGCGGCGGCGCGACGAAGCGCCTGTCGAAGCGGTGCGCGAGGTCGGCGAGCGCGGTGCGGATCGCGCCGTTGGCGGCGACGCCCCCCGCGACGACGAAGGCGGTGGCCTGGGGGCAGGCAGCGAGCGCGATGCGGCTGCGGTCGACGAGGCAGTCGACGACCGCCTGCTGGAAGGAGGCGGCGAGGTCGGCGGTGCGATGCTCGCCCGAGGCCGCCGCGCGCGCGACCGCGCTCTTGAGCCCGGCGAAGGAGAAATGCGGCTCGGCGCTGCCGACGAGCGGACGCGGCAGCGGCACCGCGTGCGGGTCGCCGTCCCGCGCGATGCGTTCGACCGCCGGTCCGCCCGGATAGCCGAGCCCGAGCAGCTTTGCGGTCTTGTCGAACGCCTCGCCCGCCGCATCGTCGATCGTCGTCGCGAGGCGGCGGTAGGCGCCGACGCCCTCGACGAGCAGCAGCTGGCAATGGCCGCCCGAGACGAGCAGCAGCAGATAGGGAAATGCCAGCTCCGCATCGGTGAGGCGCGGGCTGAGCGCGTGGCCTTCGAGATGATTGACCGCGATCAGCGGCTTGCCCGCCGCGTGCGCGAGCGCCTTGCCGGTCACGAGCCCGACCATCACCCCGCCGATCAGGCCGGGACCGGCGGTCGCGGCGATCGCGTCGACGTCCGCCAGCGCGAGTCCCGCATCGGCGAGCACGGCTTCGACGAGCGGGGCGAGGCGGTCGACATGCGCGCGCGCCGCGATCTCCGGCACCACGCCGCCATAGGGGCGATGCTCGGCCTCCTGCCCGGCGACGCGATGCGCGAGGATGCGGCGGTTCGTGTCCACCAGGGCGGCCGCGGTTTCGTCGCAGCTCGATTCGAGGCCGAGGATCAGGGTCATATTGCTGCGCAACCCATACCCGCCCCTTTATCGGCAGGGCAAGCCGCGCCAGACCGATGACTTTGGATTGACTCTACTTCGTCATTGCGGGCCCCGGACCTGATCCGGGGGAAGCAATCCAGAGCGGTTTGCGCCTGCTCTGGATTGCCGCGCGGCTTCGCCGCTCGCAATGACGAATCCTTCTAATGCCATCATGGTCTATGGCCTGTGGGGATTCCGTTTTTTCGCAAAACAAAACCCCGTGCTCCCGCGAAGGCGGGAGCCCAGAGCGGAGGAAATCGGGGTTTGCGTTCCACCGCACCGGGTCCCCGCCTTCGCGGGGGCACGCCCCTATGCGCCCGCTCCGGGTGACTGGACTCTGATGATTTTGGATTGACCCTCTTCGTCATTCGCCGCTCGCAATGACGTTTCCATTCGATGTCATCATGGTCTAGCAGGCCGCATGACTTCGATCCCGCTTCCCACGCCCGCCAGCCCGCTGCGTATCGGCACCCGCGCCTCGCCGCTCGCGATGGCGCAGGCGAATCTCGCGGCGGCGGCGCTCGTCGCGGCGCACGGCCTCGACCCGCGCGCGCTCGAAATCCTGCCGATGACCGCGACCGGCGACAAGATCCAGGACCGCGCGCTGGCCGAGGTCGGGGGCAAGGCGCTGTGGACGCGCGAACTCGATATCGCGCTCGACGCGAAGGTCATCGACATGGCGGTGCATTCGCTCAAGGATGTCGAAACGCTGCGCGACGAGCGCTTCTTCCTCGCCGCGATGCTCGAACGCGCCGATCCGCGCGACCGGATGGTGGTGCCCGACGGCGGCACCGCGCGGACGATCGCCGACCTGCCGCACGGCGCGCGGCTGGGGACGAGCAGCCCGCGCCGCGCGGCGCAGGTGCGGCGCATCCGGCCCGACCTCGAAACCCCGCTGCTGCGCGGCAATGTCGCGACGCGGCTTGCCAAGCTCGCGGCGGGCGATGCCGATGCGACGCTGCTCGCCGCGGCGGGACTCGCGCGGCTCGGCATGGACGCGATCGGCACGGCGCAGCCGATCGACCTGCTGCTGCCCGCCGCCTCGCAAGGCGCGATCGGCATCGAATGCCGGGCGGAGGATGCCCCGCTGCGCGCGCTGATCGCCGCCGTCGATCATGCGCCGACGCATGCCGCGGTCGCCGCGGAGCGCGCGTTCCTTGCCGCGCTGGGCGGGGACTGCCGCTCGCCGGTCGCGGCGCATGCGCGCTGGCTGGACGATGGCGCGCTGCGCCTCGATGCCGAAATCTATTCGGAGGACGGCGCCGATCATGTCGCGGGCTGGACGCAGGTGGCCGGCCCCGCCGACGCCGCGACGCTGGCGCGGCGCCTGCTCGACGAGGCGCCCGATGCGGTGCGGCGGCTGTTCGCGGCATGACGGCCGCGCTGCCGCTGCTGGTGACGCGCGCCGACCCCGGCGGTGCGGCGACCGTGGCGCGCGCGCGGGCGATGGGGCTCGACGCGCGGCACCTGCCGCTGTTCGCGGCGCGCGCGCTGGGCTGGACGGTGCCCGATCCGGACGATTTCGACGCGCTGCTGGTGACGAGCGCGCAGGCGATGCGGCTGGCGGGGCCCGGGCTGGCGCGGCTTGCCGCGCTGCCGGTGCACGCGGTGGGGGCGCCCTCGGCCGCCGCGGCGACGGCGGCGGGCCTGCACGTCGCGGTCACGGGGGACAGTGACGGGCAGACGCTGATCGATGCCATGCCGTCACGGGGCGCCCGGCGCGTGCTGTGGCTGTGCGGGCGCGATCATTCGCCGCTGGTCGCCGGTGCGACCGTGCTGACGCCGCTTCCCTGCTATGCCGTCGATCCGGTCGATCCGCCGTCCGAATGGGCGGCGCTGATCGAAAGGCCCGCGGTGCTGCTCGCCTATTCGGGGCGCGCGGCCGCGCGAATCGCGGCGCTGACCGGGGGCGCGCGCGATCATCTGGCGCTGGTCGCGATCAGCGAATCGGTCGCTGCGCGCGCGGGCCGGGGATGGCGCGCGGTTTCACTCGCCGCGCGGCCCGATGACGCCGCGATGTTGGCAGAGGCGCATGCTTTGTGCCACAAGGGCGCGCACAGGGTCGTCTGAAAGAAGAATATGGCAATCGACAGCGACAAAATGGCGCGCGCCGAACCGAGTGTCCAGGGCCGGGGGCCGTCGTTGCGGATGCTCGCGATCGGGGCGCTCCTGCTGCTGCTGATCGGCCTGGTCGGCGGCGGCTGGGCGATGAGCCGGCTGATGACCGGCCGGCAGGCGCCGCCGGTGGCGAAGGTCCTCGAAGCGCCCGTTCCCGGCGGCGTGCCGGTGGCGGGCGGCGCCGACGAGGCGGCTGCGCCGGCTGCGGCGGCGAGCCAGCCGGCGCTCGTCGTCGCGCCGGTCGACGGCGCCAATGCGCTCGCGGCGCGGGTCGCCGAACTCGAACAAAGACTGTCGCGCATCACGATCGAGGCGGCGTCGGCGTCGGGCAACGCCTCGCGCGCGGAGGGGCTGCTCGTCGCCTTCGCGGTGCGCCGCGCGCTCGATCGCGGCCTGTCGCTCGGCTATCTCGACGCGCAGCTGCGCCTGCGCTTCGGCGACGATCAGCCCAATGCGGTCAAGACGATCATCGACACCTCGCGCGATCCGATCACGCTCGAACAGCTGCGCAGCGACCTCGACGGTCTGGCGCCGCAGCTCGTCGGGCGGAGCGACGGCAACGGCAATCTGTGGACCGGCATCAAGCGCGAGTTCGGCGAACTGTTCGTCGTGCGGCCGGCGGGCAGCCAGTCGACGCGCGCGTCGGAACGGCTCGACCGGGCGCGCCGCTATCTGGCGGGCGGGCAGGTGGACAAGGCGATCGAAGAGGTGCAGGCGCTGCCCGGTGCCGAGGCGGCGACCGAGTGGCTGATCGACGCGCGCCGCTATCACGAGGCGCGCCGCGCGCTCGACCTGATCGAAACCGCGGCGATATTGGAGCCGCGCGACGGCCAGGCCGCCGCGATGGTCCGCAAGCAGGCCGAAACCACGCCCTAGGATTTCCGGGCCGCACTCCAAAGGAACATCGCCATGGCTCTCGCCGACCCGCAGCGCTTTTTCCCGGGATGAGGCCGCTGGAAGGTCTGCGCGTCGTCGAGCTGGCGCGCGTGCTCGCGGGGCCGTGGTGCGGGCAATTGCTCGCCGACCTCGGCGCCGAGGTGGTCAAGGTCGAGCGGCCGGTCGCGGGCGACGACACCCGCCACTGGGGGCCGCCCTTCGTCACGGACGAGGACGGCGCGAATCTGGGCGCCGCTTATTATCACAGCTGCAACCGCGGCAAGCGCAGCGTCGCGATCGACATCGCGACCGCGCAGGGACAGGCCGAGGTGCGCGCGCTGCTCGCCGACGCCGATGTCGTGATCGAGAATTACAAGGTCGGCGGGCTGGTCAAATATGGGCTCGATCCCGCGCGGCTGCGCGCCGATTTCCCGCGCCTGATCGTCTGTTCGATCACCGGCTTCGGCCAGACCGGTCCCTACGCGCACCGCGCCGGCTACGACTTCATCGTCCAGGCGATGAGCGGTTTCATGTCGCTGACCGGCGAACCCGACGGAGCGCCGCAGAAGGCGGGGATCGCCTATGCCGACATCTTCACCGGCATGTATGCGACGGTCGCGATCCTCGCGGCGCTGCGGCGCCGTGACGTCACCGGCGCGGGCGCGCATGTCGATATGGCCTTGCTCGACGCGCAGGTCGCGGTGCTCGCGAACCAGGCCGCCAATTATCTGGCGAGCGGCGTGGCGCCGAAGCGCATGGGCAACGGCCACGCCAATGTCGTGCCCTATCAGGCGTTCGCGACCGCCGACGGCCAGCTCGTCGTCGCGGTCGGCAACGACGGGCAGTATCGCAAGCTCTGCGCGATCCTGGGCGAGCCGCAATGGGGCGACGACCCGCGCTTCGCGACCAACGCGGCACGGCTGGCCAACCGCGCCGAGCTGATCCCGCTGCTCGCGGCGAAGATCGCGACCTGGGAAGGCCAGCCGCTGTCGCTCGCGCTCGAGGCCGAAGGCGTGCCCGCCGGGCCGATCAACGACCTCGCCGGCGTCTTCGCCGACCCGCAGGTGATCGCGCGCGGGATGCGCTTCCGCCCCGAAGGCGCATCGATCGACGGCGTCGCGAGCCCGATCGTCATCGACGGCGAACGCATGGTCGCCGCGACCGCCGCGCCGCCGCTCGGCGGACACCCATAGAAAAAGGGGCGCCGCTACGGACGCCCCTTTCCCCCTTTTTGACGGTGCGGCGGGTCAGAATTTGACCGTGCCGGTGACGAAGACCTGCCGTGGGTTGCCGTAGAAGGCGGTCAGCACGCCCTCGTCGCCCAGCGTCGAGACGCCGGCGGCGTTCTGATAATTATAGCCCGAGGTGATATAGCGCTTGTCGGTCAGATTCTTGCCGTGCAGCCCGATCGAATAATCGCCGCCGTCGGCGGTCCAGACGAGGCTTGCGTCCCACAGCACATAGCCGGGCTGGTCGAGCGCCGGGATCGGCACCTCGAACTGATGCGTCTTGCTGCGATAGGTGAGGCCGGTCGAGGCATCGACCATGCCACCCATCGCGGGGATGCCCGCCGCGAGCGAGCCCATCGCCGTCCATTTGGGCGTGTTCTGGAACGTGCGCTGGTTGGCGACATCGTCGCCGGTGGGGCCGATGAAGCGCTTGTACTTGGCGTCGATATAGCCGAACCCGCCGTTGAAGCGGAAGGTCGAGCCGGCACCCGCGAAATCGCGCGCGAGGATGGCGTTCGCCTCGGCCTCGATGCCCTGAAGCCGCGCCTTCGCGGCATTGGTGGTGATGCCGCAGAAGGTCTGTACCCCGCCGACGGTGCAGCCCACCGAGCCGGGAATCTGCACATCCTTATAGTCCATGTAGAATCCGGCAAGGCTGAGCGTCAGGCGGCGGTCGAGCAGCGAGCCCTTGTAGCCGATTTCGTAGCTGTCGACCTTTTCGGGATCGAAGGCGAGGAAGTTGTAGATATCCTCATAGGTGCGGCCCGCCGAAGGGTTGCTGATCGGCGCCGACGTGCCCGATCCGCGCGGGTCGAAGCCGCCGCCCTTGAAGCCCTTCGAATAGGAGGCGTAGATCATGTTGTCGGCGTCGGGCTTGAAGCTCAGCGAAGCGCGCGGGGTGAATTCCTTGAACGTGCGCTCGCCCCGGAAATCGGTCGCGACCGCGATCGCGATCGGGTCGAGCGTGCCGCCGAATTCGGGCGACAGGCCGGTGATCCGGTTCGCCTTGTAGATGAAGGCATTGCGCTTGTCGTTCGTATAGCGGCCGCCGACCGACAGGCTGAGCTGGTCGGTGAAGTCGATGGTGGCGTCGCCGAACACCGACCAGGTGTTCGTCCGCACGTCGCCCGCCGTGTAGCCGTTGAGGCCGGGAAGCCCATAGAGGCGGTCGCCGGACAGCCCCAGCAGCACGTCGAACGAGGTCGCCGCCTTGGCATCGAGATAATAGAAGCCGACGAGGCCGTGCAGCCGGTCGCCCTCATAGAGAAGCTGGAATTCCTGGCTGAGCTGCTCGTTGCGATAGACGGCGGGCACGTCGACGTCGACCGACGGCAGCGCGTCGAAATCGATCGGCGTGAAGCTGGTGTCCTTGCGCCACGCGCTGATCGACCGCAGCGTCACCGTGTCGCCGAGTTCGGCCGAGACGTTCATCGCAAGGCCATAGGCCTTGACGTCCTGCCTGGGGTCGTTGAGCCCGGCGCGCGTGTCGTAGACATTGTCGAGCACCGGCGCGCCCGAGACGAGCCCGGGGATCAGGCGGTGGCCGTTACGCGGATCGGACTTGTCGCGCGTGTAGTCGCCCGAGATGCGGATGAGCACCGGCGCGCCGTTGCCGCCCATTTCGACCGTCGCGCGGCCGGCCCAGACGTCCTTGTTGTAGTTTTCCAGCCCCTTGATGTTCAGATTGTCGCCGAAGCCGCCGCGCGACAGGCGCGCGACCGAGCCGCCGACGCGGACGATGTCGCTGATCGGCGCGCTTGCGGTGACGACGAGGTCGGCCTGCTTGTAGGTGCCCAGCGTGCCGCGGATGCGCAGCTCGGGCGAATCGGGGTTGAGCGCGCGCGTCACATATTTGACGGCGCCGCCGATCGTGTTGCGGCCATAGAGCGTGCCCTGCGGACCGCGCAGCACCTCGATCCGCTCGACGTCATAGATGTCGAGAACCGCGCCCTGCGGCCGGTTCAGATAGACGTCGTCGAGATAGATGCCGATGCCCGCCTCGAACCCCGGCACCGGGTCCTGCTGGCCGACGCCGCGGATGAAGGCGGTGAGCGTCGAATTGGTGCCGCGCGAATTTTCCAGCGTCGTGTTGGGCGCCATGTTGGCGACGTCGGTGATGTCGATCGCCCCGGCCTTGGACAGCGTGTCCGCCGACAGCGCGGTGACGGCGATCGGCACGTCGATCAGCCGTTCGTCGCGGCGGCGCGCGGTGACGATGATTTCGGCGCTGTCGTCGTTGCTCGCGCCTTCGTCCTGCTGCGCGAAGGCGGCGGGGGTGAAGGCGAGCAGCGACAGCGCGCTGGTCGCGCAGATAGCAGTGCGGAGGCGGCGGGCGAACGGACGCATGTGACTCTCCCATGGACGGACGGCCCCTTGCCGTCCGTTTGATTTTTCGGGGCTGGCGCTTGCCAAGCCGCGAGCCACCCAATAATGAAAGTTGAACCGGGTTTCAACTTTGAACTTCAGCCCCGGTTTTTTTGCTTGTCAGCGATGCATAAAAGCCACGATGCAGAAAGGCCGGAGACTGGGGAGATGGAAGGCAGTCATGGATCGGGCGCAGACGGCGGGAGCCGAAGCCGGCAATCCGGATAACCCGGCCAATCCGGGCAATCCGGATAAGGCGCCGCGCACCGAGCGCGGCCGGCGCACGCTGCGCAAGCTGCTCGACGCTGCGGCGGTCGAGTTCGGCGAGCGCGGTTTTCACGACGCGTCGATCAGCGGCATCACCCGCCGCGCGGGAACCGCGCTCGGTAGCTTCTACACCTATTTCGATTCGAAGGAGGAGATCTTCCAGGCGCTCGTCCGTTACATGAGTGAGCAATTGCGCGATCATGTCACGCCGATCGTCCAGGCCGCGCCCGACGAGATCGCCGCCGAGCGCATCGGCCTCGAATCCTTCCTCGGCTTCGTGCGCGAGCATCGGGAAATCTATCGCATCATCGACGAGGCGGAGTTCGTCGATTACGCCAGTTACCGCCGCCACTATGAAACGACGGTCGAGCGTATCCGCCAGCGGCTGGCGAGCGGCGCGGCGCGCGGCGAGATTCGCGCCGACGCCGGCGAGGTCGCCGCCTGGGCGATCGCCGGCATGAACGTCTTCCTCGGCATGCGCTATGGCCTGTGGGACGCCGACGCCGATATCGAGGCGGTCGCGCGGACCGCGAACGACCTGCTGGCGAACGGGCTGGCGAAGCGCGATTGACGCGCCGGCGCGGTCCGCGCGCGGCGCATCCTTTAAGGCCTGTGGGGATTCGGCGTTCGGCACGCTGCCTCATCGATTCGTCATGCTGAACTTGTTTCAGCATCCATGGCCGGACCTTCCCTTTTGCGCCGCCTTTCAGACGAGGGCGGACCATGCCCCCCCGATCGGGTCCGGGGGCAGGCTCTGAAACAGGCTGGCATCTATACCCTTCAGTCAGGTCAGGCGCTGTTCCCCGGCGAAAGCCGGGGTCCAGATGGCACAGCGCCGCCCCGCATGGCCCCCGGCTTTCGCCGGGGAACGGTGACTTGTCGAAAGGGGATCATTGCCGGACAAGGTCAGGGTGGCGGAAAAGAGAAACCGTGCCGAAATCCGAATCCCCACGGGTCTTAGAGTATCCGTGATGGTCAAGCGCGTACTTTGACCCAGAGTCTATTGGCTTTGAGGAGAGCGTTTGCGGTGACGATGATTTTTCGCATGATAGCAGTGATGGCGACCTTTGGCGGTTTTCCGGCGGCGATGAGCTGTCGTGCGTTAAATCTGCATCACCCTTTCTGCCGTTCGTGCTGAGCTTGTCGAAGCACCGTCCTTCTTCTTGCGGCGCCGAAAGAAAGAACGGCCCCCTTGGGCAAACGGTTCAGATTTAATGCTCGATGCTCTAAAGCAGGAGCGAGTTCGGCGGCAGTCCGACGAGCGCGCGGCCATGCAGTTCGGTCGCGACGTCGAGGTCATAGACGATGTGGCTCTGCATGACCTGCACGTCGCGCAGCAGGCGCTGCATCGGGTTGTCGAGCGCATGGACGCTCGATCCCACCGCCTCGCAGCACGTCCGGACCGCCTCGACGCATTGCTGGACCGCGATGGCGATTTCGGCGCGAAGGCGGATGCGCTCGGTCGTCTGTTCGGGCTCGTCGATTTCGCCGATCGCCAGATTCTCCTTCGCGGCCCAGCGGATCGTGCGCTCGGCGGACCGCGCCAGCAGGTCGGCGCGCGCGAGGCGCATCTGCGCCGCGGGCTTTTCGACGCTGGCGTTGCCGCTGCCCATCTTGACATGGTTCTTCAGCCGCTCGCCGCACAGCGCGATCGCCTGCCGCGCGGCGCCGAGCGCCGGGATCGACGCGGTCACGCACAGATTGGGCAGCATCGGCGAGCCGTAAAGGCCGGGACCATAAAGTGCGCGGCCGTTGCCGCGCCCCGAACGGACCGGCTGCACCGCGAACTGATAGCCGGCGGGGACGAAGACGTCCTCGGCGACGATGTCGTTGCTTCCCGTCGCCGCCATGCCCGCCATGTGCCACGTGTCGATCACGCGCACCTGATCGGCGGGAAGCAGCATCATGCGCACGATCGGCGGCGCGCCCTCCCGCGCCTCCAGCGCGTTGAGCAGCACCCAGTCGGCGTGCATCACCACCGTGCCCCACTTCCAGCGGCCGGACAGGCGATAGCCGCCCTCGACCGGGGTCGCCGTTCCCGGCGGCGCGGCGACGCTGGGGGCGATGACGTAGGGGGTCCTGCCCCACACCTCGGCCTGCGTCGCTTCGGGCAGCTGCGCGATCAGCCAGTTATGCTCGGCGGCGAAGCAGGCGGTCCAGCCGGTCGAGGGACAGGCCTCGGCGATCGGCAGCGTCGCGCTGATATAGGTGTCGGGGTCGAACTCCAGCCCGCCGAAGCGCCGCGGCACGTAAAGATAGAAATAGCCACTGCGGCGCAGTGCATTCCATACCTCGTCGTCGGGACGCCGCTGGCGCTCGGCCGAGGCCGCGCGCGCGGCGACCAGCGGCTTTAGCGCGCGCGTGCGCTCGATCAGCCCCTCGGGGGTGATCGCGTCCAGTTCCTCGCGGCTCAGATAATCGTCGCCCGCCGGAATGCGGCGATCGGCCAGGGGTTCGGTCATCATCCTCTCCTTCCAATTTCCGGAGCGAGTCATAGTCACGCGCTCTATAATGTCAACTTAGTTGACTAATATTATAGGGGATGGCAAGGGAGGGCGATGGAAAAGCCGCAAACCACTCAGGAGATCGCCGCCGCGCTGCGCCTTGCGCTACGCGGGCTGGTGCGCCCCGTCGCGGTGCTCACCGCCGAGCATCGCGGCGTGCGCCATGCCATGGCCGCCACCGCTTTCTGCGAGGTGAGCATGGACCCGCCGTCGATGCTGGTGTGCATCAACCGGTCCAATGCCACCTATACCGCAGTGGCCGAGGGAACCGAGATCGGCCTCAGCCTGCTGTCGGAGGAGCAGGAAGAGGTGTCGCGCCGCTGCGGCGGCGGCGCGGCGGGCGAGGACAAGTTCGCGGTCGGCGAATGGCTGCTCGAGGCGGGAAAGCCGCCGCGGCTCGCCGACGGCTGCGCGGCGATGGTCTTGCGCATCGCCCAATGCGTCGACCACGGCACGCATGTCGTGGTGATCGGCGAGATCGTCGATATCGCCCACGGTGCGGCCCCGGCGCCGCTGGCCTTTCACGACGGCGCCTATTTCTTCCCGCTGACGCAGGCCGCGCTCAACCTGGTTGCGCAATCGCGCAAAACAGGCGAAGCGGACGGGATGAACGACGGTTATCTGATGATGGATCTGATGCGCGCCTTCTACTGGTTCGACGAAGGGTTGCAGTCAGCGCTCAAGGCGCGCGGCTGGCAGAGCATCTCGCGGTCGCAATCGTTCACGCTCGCCAATATCGCGCTCGGCATCCACCGGCCGTCCGACATCGCGCGCAACCTCGGCATCTCGCGGCAGGCGGTGAGCAAGATGCTCCAGGAAATGGGCGAACAGGGGCTGATCACCGTCGAACCGGACCCCGACGACAAGCGGGCCTCGCTCGTCGGTTTCAGCGAAAAGTCCGCGCAACTGCGCGCCGACGCGCTCGAGATTCTCATGCAGCTCGAACGCACGATCGGCGAGCGCATCGGCGCCCGCGCGCTGAAGGCGCTGCGCGCCGCGCTCGGCCAGGATTGGGGCGCGCTGCCCGCCTAGCGCCGGTCTCCGGCCAATATCCTGCTTGCCGGTCGCGCGCGCCTGCTGCGCCGCGCCGTCATTGACACGTCGCGCCGTCCCGATAATATTGTCAATTAAATTGACAAGAGGAATCATGGGATGAGGGTGAGCAACGCGCTCGTCCGGGCCGCGCGGGCGGCGCCGGACAGGATCGCCGCGATCGAGGGGGAGCGCGCTCTGACGTGGCGCGAGATCGCCGATCGCGTGGCGCGCATCGCCGCCGTCCTCGCCGATGCGGGAATCGATCCCGAGCGGCGCGTCGCGGTCCTCGCGCACAACGGCATCGCCTATTTCGAGGCGTGGTACGCGGTGCCGTGGTGCGGCGGCGTCCTCGTGCCGCTCAACACGCGGCTCGCCGTCGCCGAACTCGATTTCCAGCTTCGCGATGCGCAGGTGGGCCTTCTGCTTCACGATGCGGCGTTCGCGGGCGCGGCGGCGGAACTGCGCGCACGCGGCGCGGTCGCGCGTACCCTTTCGCTCGATGCGGAGCTGCCGGCGCTCGCCGCGGCGGCGGAACCGCGCGCCGAACATGACGGCGCGGGCGAACTCGCGGGCATCTTCTACACCGGCGGCACGACCGGGCTGCCGAAGGGCGTGATGCTCAGCCACGGCAATCTGACCGCGATGGCGATGAACCTTCTCGCGCATATCGATTTCGCCCCGGGCGACGTGCTCTTCCACGCCGCGCCGATGTTCCACCTCGCCGACATCGGCACGCTGTTCGGCACCATGGCCGCCGGCACCCATGTCTTTCGCCCCGCCTTCGATTGCGGGGCGATGCTCGCCGATTTCGCGCGCTTCGGCGTCACCCACTGCTTCACCGTCCCGGTGATGATCGAGCGGCTGACCCGCGAAGCCGCCGACCGCGGGCTCGACCTGTCGCAGCTACGCTACCTCGGCTATGGCGGGTCGCCGATGGCGGCCGCCTCGCTCGAAAGGGCGCGGCGCCAGTTTCCGGGGATTCGCTTCGTCCAGGGCTATGGCCAGACGGAATTCCCGGCCGCGACCTTCCTGTCGCCCGCGGATCACGCCGCCGACGCCGATCCCGCGCTGCTGCGCTCGTGCGGCCGGCCCTGCGTGGGGTACGACATCCGCATCCTCGACCCGCAGGGCCGCGAATGCGCGCCGGGCGAGGTGGGCGAGATCGTCGGGCGCGGCGACAATGTGATGATGGGCTATCTCGGCCGGCCGGAGGAAACCGCCGAGGTGCTGCGCGACGGCTGGCTGCACACGCGCGATGCGGGCTATCGCAACGCCGACGGCTATCTCTTCATCACCGACCGGCTGAAGGACATGATCGTCTCGGGCGCCGAGAATGTCTATTCGATCGAGGTCGAGAATGCGCTGTCCTATCACCCGGCGGTCATCGAAAGCGCGGTCATCGGTCTGCCCGACCCCGACTGGGGAGAGCGCGTCCACGCGATCCTGGTGGTGGCCGAAGGCGCCGAGCCCCCGGCCGGAGCCGATCTCGATAGCGTCTGCCGCGAACGGATCGCCGGATACAAGATTCCGAAAAGCTATGAATTCCTTGCCGAGCCGCTTCCGCGGTCCGCCGCCGGCAAGGTGCTGAAGCGGGCGCTCCGCGATGCGCGGATCGGCGATGCGCCATGACCACGACCACGGAAAGGACAAGCGACCCATGCTCGACACACGGACGAGGCCGTTCGATCTCACCCGGTCCGAAACCTTCCGCGACGGTCATCCCTTTGCCGTCTATGACGCGATCCGGGCGGCGGAGCCGGTCTATCGCAATCCCGGCGACGGCCGATCGCCGCCGATCTGGGTCCTGACGCGGCACCGGGACGTCGAGGCCGTTTCGCGCGACACCGCGAATTTCACCTCGACCCAGGGTTTCCGGGTCTTCGAGCAGGGCGGCGTCGCGGCCTTGAAGCCGCATATCCGCGAAGCGATCACCAGCACGCTGCTGACCATGGATCCGCCCGACCATACGCGAATCCGCCGGCCGATGCAGGCGCATTTCCTGCCGTCGGCGCTGCACCGGCTCGAGGCCCGGATCGACAGCTTCGTTCGCGACATGGTGGCGGCGCTGCCCGCCAACACGGAAATCGAGTTCGTCACGCGGGTGGCGGCGGTGGTCCCCATTCGCACGCTGTGCCTGCTGCTCGACATTCCCGAGGCCGACCGGGCGCGCGTCTTCGACTGGACGAACCGGCTGGTCGGCACGTCCGACCCCGAATATGGCGCGAGCGCCGAGGATTCGAACGCCGTGTTCGAGGAGGTCTTCGATTATGGCACCCGGCTTCTCGAACGCCGTTCGGCCGAGCCCGGCGACGACCTGCTGAGCGTGGTGGCGCAGATGTTCGGCGGCGAAGAGGCAGGGATGCGGAACGTCCGGCGCGGGATGTTCACCCTGCTGCTGGCAGCGGGCAACGAAACGACGCGCAATTCGCTGTCGGGCAGCATCGTCGCGCTGAGCGCCGCGCCCGACCAGCGGCGGATGCTCGCCGAAAATCCCGATCTGATCGCGCGGGCGATCCCCGAGTTGCTGCGCTTCGTCACCCCGGTCATCCAGATGATGCGCGTCGCCCGGTCGGACGTCGAGGTGGGCGGGCAACCGATCGCGGCCGGCGACCGCGTCGCCATGCTCTATGGCGCGGCCAACCGCGACCCCGAAATGTTCGACGATCCGCACCGGCTCGACATCGCGCGGCCGAACGCGGCGCGCCACCTGTCGTTCGGAATCGGCATCCACCATTGCCTCGGCGCGCGGATCGCGGCGCTGCAGCTGAATGCGATCCTGCGCGCGTTGCTGGGCCGGTTCCCCGAAATCGGCGCGGTGCGGGACCCGGCCTATCTTCAGAGCAATTTCGTGTGCGGGATCAAGCATCTCGCCGTTCATCTGGGCCCCGAGCGGCGTTGAAGGGGTTATCGGTTACCGCGGCGTCGCGGTAGCCCGCCCCGCGTCTCGTCAAGCGACTTAACCTTTCGGCGGCTGCCGTGTATCGCCGGGCCGGGCCGGGCGGCAGGGGATTTGCGTCGTGATCGAAACCGAATTTCTGTTCGTATCCCTGATGGAGGGGTTCGAATGGTTCGACGAAAGCCTGCAGCGCAGCCTGAAGGCGGCGGGCATTCCGCAACTGTCGCGAACCGAATCGATGATCATGATCCACGTCCAGATGAACATCGTGCGCCCCGCCGAAATCGCGCGCAACCTGCGCCTGACGCGGCAGGCGGTCCACCTGACCATCGGATCGCTCGTCAAGCGAGGCGTTTTCGAGCTGCGCCCCGATCCCGGCGACAAGCGGGTCAAGATCGTCGCGCTCACCGAAAAGGGGCGCTGGATGCGCAAGAATGCGAACCGCATCGTGCGCGAAGTGACCGACGTCCTGGCCTATCGCATCGGCCAGCAGCAGATCGATGCGCTGCGCAGCGCCTTCCGCCAGCCGTGGGGCGACCCCGTCACGCTCGATTCGAAGCCCGACCCCGAAGCGCCGCGCGATCAGGGCTGATCGAAGCGCGGCGCTCGCTTTTCGAGGAAGGCGGCCCGGCCTTCGCGAAAGGCGGGCTCGTTCCCCAGCAACAGCTGGTTGCGATCCTCCATCGCGAGCGCCGCCTCGAAACTCGGCGCGTCGAGGCTGTGGTTGAAGCATTGCTTCGTCATCCGCAGCGCCTCCGGCGCTGTCGCGCGCATCGCGGCGAGATAGGCTTCGGCGGTCGATTCCAGCGCCTCGGGCGCGACGACGTCGGACAGCAGGCCCAGCGTCAGCGCGCGGTCGGCGGACAGGTCGCGCCCGGTGAACAGGATCGAAGCGGCGGGGGAGGCGCCGATCAGCCGCGGCAGCAGATAGCTCGCCCCGACGTCGCAGCCTCCGAGGCCGACCTTGATGAAGGCGGCGCTCATCCGCGTGTCGGGGGTCGCGATGCGGATGTCGGCGGCGAGCGCGAGGACGAAGCCGCCGCCGGCCGCCGCGCCGTGCATCAGCGCGAGGATCGGCTGCGGGCAGCGGCGCATCGCCAGCATGATGTCGCGGATGTCGCGCTGGACATCCATCGCCTCGGCGAGCCCGCCCTCGGCGAAGCGCCGCGCCTGGTCGCTCGCCAGGTCGAGCCCCGCGCAGAAAGCCTGGCCGGCGCCGCGCAGCACGACGATGCGGCAGTCGCGGCGGCGATAGAGCCGCTCGAAATAGTCGCGCAGTTCGGCCGTCAGCCGGTCGTCGAGCGCGTTGAGCCGCCCGGGCCGGTTGAGCGTCACCCATTCGACGTCGCCGCGCCGTTCGATCAGCAGGGGTGCATCCGTGGTCATGCCCATATCCTGTCGGCCGGTCGGCTCAATAGCCGGCGAGATGGCCGTTGCCGCGCAGTTCGTAGCTGAAGGTCGAATCGAGATAGGGCAGCATCTGCTTGTCCCACGCCGCGAACTCGGCCTTCAGCGCGTCGAAGACGTCGGGGCGGACCGTCCGGAGGTTGGCGACCTCGCGCGGGTCGGCGGCGACGTCGAACAGGAACTCGTGCCCGCTCATCGCCAGATATTTCATCGCGCCGCGCATCGCCGCGCGCTGGTCCTGCGCCTTGTGGCGCCAGAAGAGCAGGCGGTCGGGCCCGGCGCTTCCGGCGGCCAGATCGGGCAGCAGGTCGCGCCCTTCGAGCCCGAGCCCGGCCGGCGCCTCCGCCCCGGCGGCGGCGAGCAGGGTCGGCACCCAGTCCATGGTGATGTTGGTCAGCGCGCTGCGGGTGCCGGCCGGGACGTGGCCCGGCCAGCGGAAGATCGCCGGGACGCGGATGCCCCCTTCGAGCAATTCGCCCTTCATGCCGCGGAACGGCCAGACCTTCGAGAAACGCTCGCCGCCGTTGTCGCTGGTGAAGACGACGATCGTGTTGCCGGCCTGCCCGCTCGCCTCGATCGCCTCGAGAATCCGGCCGACGCCGTCGTCGAGGCTCTTGACCATCGCCGCATAGACCGCGTTGCTGCCGCCGTCATAATGGAAGGAATCGCGGATCGTCTTCGCGACCGCCTCGTCCTCGGGCCCCTCCCACGGCCAGTGCGGCGCGGTATAATGGACGCTGAGCAGGAAGGGCTGCTTCGCCTGCGACAGCCGCGCCATCTCGTCGACGCTGCGCGCGGTGATCAGGTCGGTCAGATAGCCGTGGCGATGAATCTCGGTTTCGTCCTCCCACAGGTCGTGGATGAATTTGCCGCGAATCGTCATGCCATGCTGGAAATAGTCGGCGCCGCCCTGATAGATGCCGAAGAAGCGGTCGTAGCCGCTCCTGAGCGGGCCATATTGCGGCAGGCCGCCGAGGTGCCACTTGCCGACCAGCGAGGTCGCATAGCCCGCGCGCTTCAGCAGGCTGGGCAGGGTCGCGACCGACGGCGGCAGGCCGAGGTCGAGATGCACCCCCAGCGGCTCGTCGAGCCCGCCCGGCAGGCGATATTGATAGCGCCCGGTCATCAGCGCGAGGCGCGTCGGCGAACAGACGCTCGAATTGGAATAGGCCCGGTCGAGCGCGATCCCGCCCGCGGCGAGGCGATCGAGATGCGGCGTCTGGAAATCCTCGCGTCCGAAACAGCCGAGATCGGCAACGCCCAGATCGTCGGCGAGGATGAAGACGATGTTGGGCGCATCGCGCCGGGGGGATCGCGCGAAACCGGTCGCGCTCGCCATGCCGGCGACGACCGATGCCGCGCCTGCCTTCACCATGTTGCGCCGCGACCACATAAGACCTCCTCTTCCCGTCGATCCCCGTGTCTTTCCGGCTCCGATCGCCGCACGGGATAACGTAAAAAACTTTCACATACGTCATGGCGATCCGATTGATATGTCTCGCCAAATATGTCGGATTTCCGGCGTTTGTGCCGCTCGTCCAACGTGCGGACCACTGTAAAAAATGTCAAGCTACTTTACAATACTTAGACTTCAATCTAAGCTTCTCCCACAGGAATGCCAGAGGGGTCCGCCCCCGGGCAGTCGTGCAACGAAGGGTCGGCCCGATCGCAGGAGCCGGTTCCGAAAAGGGAGATGAGGGATGCAGGGAGTGACTGTCCGCACGGTTCGTCGTCGTGCTCTTCTGATTGCTTCGGTCGGCTCGGTCGCGCTCGGCGCGCCCGCGTTCGCGCAGCAGGCTGCCCCCGGAGCGGCGAGCAGCGACAATGTCATCGTCGTCACCGCGCAGAAGCGCGAGCAGGACATCCAGGACGTGCCGATCTCTATGTCGGTCGTCGGCGGCGAACAGCTCGCCGACATGGGCATCAAGGATTTCAACGAGCTCGATCGCTACGTCCCCAACCTCTATGTCCAGACGACGCCCGGCAACAATGCCTTCTACATTCGCGGCATCGGCTCGCAGCCCGGAAACCTCGCCTTCGAACAGACCGTCGGCCTGTTCGTCGACGGCATCTACGGCGGCCACGCGCGCCAGTTCCAGGCCCCCTTCCTCGACGTCGAGCGGATCGAGGTGCTGCGCGGGCCGCAGGGCGCGCTGGTCGGCAAGAACACCAGCGCCGGCGCGATCAGCGTCGTCAGCGCGAAGCCGACGCGCGATTTCCGCGGCCAGATCGACGCCAGCTATGAATTCGAGCTGGGTGGCGGGCGGCTGTTCGGCATGGTGTCCGGCCCGGTGTCCGACCTCGTCAGCGTCCGCCTCGCCGGCCAGTATGAAAAGTCCCACGGCTATGTCCGGAACCTGATCCAGGGCGGCAACGAGACCAAGCGCGAGGCCTGGTTCGGCCGCGCCTCGGTGCTGCTCGATTCGGGCGGGCCGGTCGATGTGCTGGTCAAGGTCGAGGGCGGCAAGGTCGACCTGACCGGCAACCCCGTCGAACGCTTCCTGACCCCCAACGACCCCGACCTCGAACGCTCGACGAGCGGCTTTCCCGGCTTCGTCGACAAGGATTACGACAACACGAAGAATTTCAACGCCTCGGCGACCGCCAATATCGAGATCGGCGACCATGTGCTGACCTCGATCACCGGCTATTCCGCCTACAGCTTCGAGAAGCGGCTCGACGCCGACTTCGGTCCCAGCCCCAGCTTCGCCTCGTCCTTCGGCGAGAATTTCGACCAGCTGTCGCAGGAAATCCGGCTCGCGTCGCCGACGAACGGCGCGCTCGAATATATCGTCGGCGGCTATTTCCATGTGAACGACTACGACCTGTTCCAGACCACGCTGATTGCGTTCGGCCCGTTCGACGGCCGCGCCGACCGCGTCTTCCGGCAGGAGAATGTCGTATGGTCGGGCTTCGGCAGCGCGACCTGGCACATCGGCGACACGCTGCGGCTGATCGGCAGCCTGCGCTACACCTATGACCGCAAGATCGCGGATCAGACGCGCGCGAACACCGGCGCCGTGCAGCCGACCTGGCTCGCCACGCCGCTGTCGGGCAAGCGGATCGAGCGCGAATGGGATCCGTCGGCCGCGATCCAGTGGGACGTCGTTCCCGATGCGATGCTCTATCTCTCCTACGGCCAGGGGTCGAAGGCGGGCGGCTTCATCGGCGCGCAGTCGACGACGACCGCGGCGCAGTTCGAGATCGAGCCCGAAAGCGCCGAAACGATCGAGGCGGGTGCCAAGGTGGCGCTGTTCGACCGCCGGCTGCGCTTCAACATCTCGGCCTATCGCACCATCTTCAAGAATCTCCAGGTCAGTTCGTTCGACGCGGTCTCGACCGCCTTCATCACGACCAACGCGGGCAAGGCGCGCAGCCAGGGCTTCGAAAGCGATTTCATCCTGGACGTGGCCGACGGCGTCTCGCTCACCGGCTCGCTCGCCTATCTCGATTCGACCTATCTCGATTTCCTCGGCGCGCCCTGTCCGTTCGACAATCCGACCTGCGTCCCGGCGAACAACAACGCCGCGGGCCGCCCATTGCCGCGCGCGCCGAGATGGAGCGGAACGCTGTTCGCCGATATCGCGCTGCCCGTCAGCGGCGCGATCGACTTCATCGCCAACGGCGGCATGACCTTCCGCAGCAACACCTATCTGGAGGAAAGCTACAACCCCGACGCGGTCCAGCGCAGCTTCGCCAAGCTCGACCTGCGCCTCGGCGTCCGCTCGTCGGACAAGGCGTGGGAACTGGCGCTGGTCGGAAAGAATCTGACCAACAAGCTGACCGGCTCGCACGCCTTCAACACGCCGCTGGCGGCGGGGATCATTTCCAAGTTCATCAATCCGCCGCGGACGATCGCCGTCCAGGCGAAACTCAACTTCTGACGCGGCGGGGGCGGACGTGACGGTCGCGGCGGCTCCATCGCCGGCTCCTTCGGCAGACGCGGCGGTGGGGGCGACCGGGCGCTTCGACCTGGTCGATCCCGACTGCTTCCGCGCCGGCCACCCGCATGCCGCATACGATGCGTTGCGGCGGCAGGGGCCCGTCGTGCCGGTCGAAGGCGCCGACGGCGAGCGGCTGTGGCTCGCCACCGATCACGAGGCGATCCGGGCGATCAGCGCCGACAGCGCGCATTTCAGCACCGCGCGCGGCTTTCGCGTCCACACCGCGCACCGCGCGTCGATGGACCCGGAAATCGGCAAGGTGCTCAGCCGCTTCATGCTGTCGATGGACGAGCCGGAGCATGCGCCGTTCCGCCGGCTGGTCACGCCCTTCTTCATGCCGTCGGGCATCGCCGCGGTCGAACCGCTCGTGCGGCAGGGCGTCGACCGGCTGATGGCCGGACTCGCCGGCCGCGACCGGGTGGAGTTCGTCGAAGAGATCGGCGCGCGGGTGCCGATCAGCACGATCTGCGCGATCATCGGCGTGCCGCCCGAGGACGAATGGCGCGTCTTCGAATTCACCAACGCGGTCTTCGGCACCGACGATCCCGAACTCGCGCCGTCGAAGGCGGTGGCGAACGAGCGCTACCTCGCCATCTTCGACTATGGCTGGTCACTGCTCGAAAGCCGCCGCCGCGAACCGCGCGACGATGTGATCAGCTGCATCGCGCACGCGACGCTGCCCGACGGACGGCCGCTCAGCCGCACCGAGCAGGTCAGCTATTTCTCCAACCTGATCGCCGCGGGCAACGAAACGACGCGCAGTTCGCTGTCGGGCGCGATCTGGCTGCTCGCGAACCATCCCGACCAGCGGCGCGCGCTGGTCGACGACCCCGCGCTGATCCCGCGCGCGGTGCAGGAGATCCTGCGCCGCTTCAGTCCCGTCATCCACATGGCGCGGACCGCGACGCGGGACGTCGAGGTCGGACCGGCGCAGGTCGCGGCGGGCGAGCGCGTCGCGATGCTCTATGGCGCGGCCAATCACGATCCCGCGCTGTTCGCCGATCCCTATGCGCTCGACATCGGCCGCGCCAACGCCAACCGGCACATCGCCTTCGGCTATGGCATCCACCACTGCCTCGGCTCGCGGCTTGCGATGCTCCAGCTCTCGCTGATCCTCGAGGCGTTGCTGCGCCGCTTTCCCCGCTACGAGGTCGTGTCGGACCCCACCTATATCCGTTCCAATTTCGTCCTCGCCATGAAGCGGCTGGACATATCGCTGTCGCCGGGCGGCCGCTGACGGCATCGCGCAAGGAGGCCCTATGACATCCATCGAACCCAGGCCGATCGTCGGCGTCCACCACGCCGCCTTTCGCTGCCGCGATGCCGAACAGACGATCTGGTTCTACCGCGACGTGCTGGGGCTCGCCGATCCGACCGGCATCATCGTCGAGGAGGTGCCCGGCAGCGGCGCCGACGATCCCTATCTGCATGTCTTCTTCCGCATGCGGAACGGCGAACATATCGCCTTCTTCGACGCCCCCGGATCGGCCGACCCGGCGTGGTTCGCGCGCAAGGACAGCTTCGACATGCACTGGGCGTTCGAGGTCGGGGGCGAGGACGACCTGATCGCGATGCGCGACCGCATCCGCGCCCACGGCGTCACCGCGCACGGACCGATCGACCATCATTTCGTCCGCTCCATCTACATGTACGACCCCAACGGCATCCAGATCGAGCTGACGTACCGCACCGCCGATCACGACCGCATCCTCGACGAGGAGCAGCGCAACTTCGGGCAGACGCTCGCCCGGTGGAGCGAGCGCACGCGCGCGGCGAAGGAAGCGAAATTCGGCGCCGAGGCGCTCGACCGCCGCAGCCGCGGCGACGCGTGAGGGGGAACCGGCATGAAATATGAACGCATTCCCTATCTGGTCGTCTTCGACGAGGTCAGCGCCTTCAAGGACACTTATGGCGGGCAGATCGGCAAGGTCGCGATCGAGGCGCATCTGCTGAGGCCCGAGGTGCCGTCGGACAGCGTCGTCATCTTCTCGCACCCGATCGGCGGCGGCGCCTGGCTGCCGCTGGTCAGCACGCTGGCGAAGCGCGGCGTCCACACCATCTATTGCAACACCCGCTATCGCGGCAACGACACGGCGCTGATCATGGAACGCGCGGTCATGGATTTCGCCGCCTGCATCCGCGATGCGAAGGAACGGCTGGGCTACAGCAAGGTCTATCTCGGCGGCTGGTCGGGGGGCGGCGCGCTGTCGATGTTCTACCAGGCCGAGGCGCAGGACCCGCGCGTCACGCACACGCCCGCGGGCGATCCCTACGACCTGACCGCAGCGAAGTTCATTCCCGCCGACGGCGTGCTGCTGCTCGCCGCGCATCTGTCGCGCAACCTGACGCTTACCGAATGGCTCGATCCGTCGATCACCGACGAGACGCGGCCCTTCGACCGCGATGCCCGGCTCGACCTCTATGCCGCGGATGGACCCAGGCCGCCTTATTCGGCGGCGTTCGTCGCCGAATATCGCGCGGCACAGATCGCGCGCAACCGGCGCATCACGGCGTGGGCGAAACAGGAACTGGCGGCGCTGAAGGTGGCGGGGCTCGCCGATCACGAACGCTGCTTCACCGTGCAGGGGACGATGGCCGACCCGCGCTTCCTCGACCCGACGCTCGACCCCAGCGACCGCAGGCCGAACTGGTGCATGCTGGGCGACCCGAAGGTCGTCAACGACGGCCCGGTCGGCCTTGCCCGCTTCACCACGCTGCGCAGCTGGCTGTCGCAATGGGCCTATGACGAATCCAACGCCGACGGCCTCAAATGCGCCGCGCGCATCGCCTGCCCGATGCTGGTGATCGAGAACAGCGCCGACGACGCCTGCACGCCCAGCCACGCGGCGCGGCTGATGGACGCCGCGGTCCATTGCACCAAGGACCATCACGTGATCGATGGCGCCAACCATTATTATTTCGGGCAGCCCGAACTGGCACAGCAGGCCGCCGACATCGTCCACGACTGGATTGCGGCGCAGCGGTGAAGGCCGATATTCCGGGATGGCTTTTAGCGGTGTGGCGCGCCACGCAGTCTGGAGCGAACGGGTCTCCGTCGGAAATTCCCTGTTTCTGAGGAATTAACAGGGAAATTATCAATTTTCTGGCGGGAGCTTAGGCCG
>NZ_MEFH01000089.1:0-48536 GCF_001725095.1 Sphingopyxis sp. SCN 67-31
ACCGACCCGCCGCCGCCGGTGCCGTCGATCATGCGGATCAGCGGCAGGCGATATTCGTGCGCCATCGCCTCGCACTGGATGAACTTGCGGTGCAGCGCCGCGTCGGCCGCGCCGCCGCGCACGGTAAAGTCGTCGGCGCTCGCGACCACCGGCCGCCCGTCGATATTGGCGCGGCCGAAGATGAAGTTGCTCGCAGCCAGATCTTCCAGTTCGCCGTCGGGACCATAAGTGCCCCGTCCCGCGATCTGCCCGATCTCGCGAAAGCTGCCCGCGTCGACGATCGCGGCGAGCCGCGCCCGCGCGTCCATCTTGCCGCGGCTGTGCTGGCGCGCGACCTTTTCGGCGCCGCCCATCTTCTCCGCCATCGCGCGCCGCGCGGCGAGTTCGGCGACTTCCTTTTCCCAGCTCATCGCGCGACGCTAGCTTACGTTGACGGAAACGTCATTCCCATTTTCTCCCCTCCCGTTTACGAGAGGGGCAGCGAGACTTGAGCCTGCGCAGCAGGCGCTGGTCGCAGCGGGGTGGGCATGGGGCGCGGCGTCGCCTGCCCACCTCATTGCGGCTAGGCAGCAAGCTGCCAAGCCTCATTGCCCCTCCCGCCTGCGGGAGGGGACAAAAGGGAGACAAAAATGACCGACATCACCCTCGCAGGCCGCACCGCGCTCGTCACCGGCGCCTCGCGCGGCATCGGGCGCGGGATCGCGCTGGCGCTGGCCAGGGCGGGCGCCGATATCGCGGTCAACTATACGCGCGATGGCGAGGCCGCCGCCGAAACGGTGGCCGGGGTGATCGCACTCGGCCGCAAGGCTCGGGCCTATCAGGCATCGGTCGCCGACGAAGCGGCGTCCGCCGCGATGGTCGCCGCGATCGAGGCCGATTTCGGCCCCATGTCGATCCTGATCAACAACGCCGGCATCGCCAGCCGCGGCAAGACCGTCGCCGGCACCGACGCCGCCGAGGTCGAGAAGCTGCTCGCCATCCACGCGGTCGGCGCCCACCGCCTGTCGCGCCTCGCGCTGCCGCAGCTTCGCCGGCACGAGCGCAGCGATATCGTCGTCATATCGAGCGTCGCGACGCTGAACCACGCCGCGAACGGCGCGCCCTACAACATGGCGAAGGCGGCGGCCGAGGCGCTGGCGCTCACCCTCGCCAAGGAAGAAGTGCGCAGCGGCGTGCGCGTCAACATCGTCGCACCGTCGCTGACCGTCAGCGACATGGGCGAGCGGCTGGCACGCGCGATCACCGGCCAGGACGACATCCACCATCTCGACGCCAAATTCCCCTTCGGCCGCGTCCCCACGCCCGACGACGTCGCCGCGGCGGTGCTGTGGTTCGTCTCCGACGCCAACCCCTATTGTTCGGGGCAGAAGCTCAACATCGACGGCGCCGGACAGGCGAGCTTTCGCTGACCCCCGCACCATCGCCCACATGACCCGTCCCTAATGATCCCGAGGTCCGATCCATGAAATCCTTCGCCGCCCTTGCCCTTGCCGTCCTGCTTGCGGGCTGCGCCGCCGCCCAGTCGAAGGAACCGCGCGCCGCGTCCGAAACGGCGCCGCCCGCCGGCCCGATGTTCGAGCCGACCGAGGTGCGCTCGGCGGGGTCGGTGACGGTCGACGGCGTCGCCATCGCCTATCAGGCGGTGGCTGGCACGCTGGTCGTCCACCCGAAGGGCTGGACCGACACGCTCGCCGCCGAACGCCGCCGCGACAAGGATGCCGGAAAAGACGTCCCCGACGCCGAGGCGTCGATGTTCTACACCGCCTATTTCAAGGAGGGCGCCCCCGCCGAGAGCCGCCCTATCACCTTCTTCTTCAACGGCGGCCCCGGATCGCCGACGCTGTGGCTGCACATGGGCGCCTTCGGCCCGGTGCGCGTCGAGACGCCCGATCTGGTTCACGGCGGCGCGCCCTATCGCATCGTCGCCAACGACCAGAGCCTGCTGGGCGTCAGCGACCTCGTCTTCGTCGACGCGCCGGGCACCGGCTTCAGCCGCGTCGCGGGCAAGGACAAGGCCGACGCCTTCTTCGGCGTCGATCAGGACATCCACGCCTTCACCGTTTTCATCCGCGATTTCCTGTCGAAACACGGCCGCTGGAAATCGCCCAAATATCTCTATGGCGAAAGCTATGGGACGATGCGCGCCGCGGGGATGACGCTGGCGCTGCAACGGCAGGACATCGACCTCAACGGCGTGATCCTGCTGTCCGACATCCTGAACTGGGACCTCATCCCCGACGACCCGCAGCTCAACCCCGGGGTCGACCTGCCCTATATCGTGTCGCTGCCGACCTATGCCGCGACCGCCTGGTATCACAAGCGCGCCGCGGGCAATCCTCCCGAGTTGCGCCCCTTCCTCGACGAGGTCGAGAAATTCGCCACCACCGACTATGCGCTCGCGCTGATGAAGGGGAACGGGCTTCCCGACGATGAGCGGCAGGCGATCGCCGCAAGGCTCCACGCCTATACCGGGCTGCCGCTCGCCTATCTGCTCAAGACGAACCTGCGCATCGAATATGGCGCGATGCAGAAGGAACTGCTCGCCGACAAGGGCCAGACGACCGGGACGCTCGACACGCGCTTCACCGGGCCGACGCTCGACCCGCTGAGCAAGACCGCCTCCTACGATCCGCAGGGCAGCGCGATCGGCGGCGCCTACACCGCGGCGTTCAACGATTACGCCCGGCGCACGCTCGGCTATGGCGAGGGCCGGCATTACGAGGGCAGCCTCGGCGTCTATGGAAGCTGGGATTACAAGCACGAACCACCCGAGGCCGGCAGGCCGCTGATCGCGCTCCCCAACGTGCTGCCGGACCTGGCGGCCGCGATGAAGCAGAATCCGCAGATGAAGCTGCTCGTCACCGGCGGCTATTTCGACGTCTCGACCCCCTATTTCGCGGGCTGGTACGAGCTTCAGCACCTGCCGGTTCCCAAGGAGCTGCAGGCGAACATCGCCTATAAATATTATCCCGCCGGCCACATGGTCTATGTCAACGTCCCGTTGCTTCGCGAGATGCGCGTCGACGTCGCCGACTTCATCCGCCGCACCGACCATATCGACTGAACCGCGCGGCGGTCATCTCATCGCGCCGAAGCCCCGTCATGCGTCCCGACTCGTCCTCGCCGCTCGTCCCCTTCCTCGTCGCCTGCGCGGGGATCGCGACCTATTCGTCGATGGACGTGCTGATGAAGGGGCTGTCGATCGGCATCGGCGCCTATAATGCGGTGTTGTGGCGCACGATGGCGGGAAGCGTGCTGAGCGGTCTCGTCTATTTCGCGGCGCGGCCGGCGCGCCCCGATGCGGCGACGATGCGCATCCATGCCTGGCGCTCGCTGTTCGTCACCGGCATGGCGCTCGGCTTCTTCTGGGCGCTCGCGCGGCTGCCGATGGCCGAGGCGATAGCGCTCGCCTTCGTCGCGCCGCTGCTCGCGCTCTACATGGCCGCGATCTTCCTCGGCGAGCGGATCGGGCGGCGCTCGATCGCCGCGTCGCTGCTGGGATTCGCGGGGGTGCTGGTGATCGTCGCGGGCAAGTTGGGCGACGGCGGGCACGACACGCAGGCGCTGTGGGCGGTCGGCGCGGTGTTCCTTTCGGCGGTCTGCTACGCCTACAACCTCATCCTCGCGCGGCGGCAGGCGAAGATGGCGGGACCGGCGGAGATCGCCTTCTACCAGAATCTGTTCGTCGCGCTGTTCCTGTCGCTTGCGGCGCCGTGGTTCGCGGCGATTCCCGCCGCCGCCCACGCTGCGCCGATCGTCGGCGCCGCGCTGCTCGCCATCCTGTCGCTGCTGCTGCTGAGCTGGGCCTATGCGCGTGCCGAGGCGCAAATCCTGGCGACCACCGAATATACGGGCTTCCTGTGGGCGATGCTGTTCGGCTGGTTCTTCTATGCCGAGCCGGTGACGCTGCCGACGATCGCCGGCGCGCTGCTGATCGTCGCGGCCTGCCTGATCGTCACGCGCAAGACCCCGCGTAGAGATCCGGTCGAACCGGCAGCGGCTTAGGCTCTACTACATAAAGAATTCACACCGCCGCGCGCGCGAGCCGGTCGTTGATCGCCGCGCCCAGCCCATCGGCCGGAATCGCGGCAACCGCGATCCGCGGCTTTACGCTCGCCGCCCCTGCATGCAGCGCGTCGAACAGATGCGCCGCCGCCTCGGTCGCGTCGCCCGCCTCGCTCAGGCAATAGTCGCCGCGCAGGGCACCGAAGCCGATGCCGAACTCGTCGGGCGCAAAGGAAGCCGCATCCAGCCGCACCGGCTTGCCCGGCGCATAATGACTTGCCAGCATACCGGGGGCAACGACGTCGGCCCCCTTGCGTCCGCGGACGGGGAGGCCGCTGGCTGCGCCGAGCATCGCCGCCGTCACCGGCCCCGGTCGCAGCACCTCCACCGCGCCGTCCACGACCCGTGCGATCGTCGATTCGACCCCGGCCGTCGTCGCGCCGTCGTCGATCACCAGCGCGATCCGTCCGTCGAGGCTCGTCAGCACATGCGCCGCCCTCGTCGGGCTCACCCGGCCGCTGGCGTTGGCGCTCGGCGCGGCGAGCGGCGCGCGGCTGGCGGCAAGCAGCGCCTGCATCGCGCGGTGCGCCGGGACGCGCAGCGCGATCGTGTCGAGCCCCGCCGTCGCGATGCGCGCAACCGGGCAGTCGCGTGTGCGCGGCACCACCAGCGTCAGCGGCCCCGGCCAGAAGCGCGCCGCGAGGGTGCGCTCGGCCGCGCCGAACACCCCCAGCGCCTCGGCCGCTGCCAGATCGGGCACATGGACGATCAGCGGGTTGAAGTCAGGCCGCCCTTTCGCGGCATAGATGCGCGCGACCGCATCGGCGTTCCGTGCATCGGCGGCGAGGCCGTAGACCGTTTCAGTCGGCACCGCGACCGGAAGCCCCTGCGCGACGAGCGTCGCGGCGCGCGCGACCGTGTCGGCGTCGAAGGCGCGGACTTCGGTTGCCATACTCTCGATTGGACCATCGGCCATGCCGCGCTATAGCGCCGGCTGCAACGGAATCACCCCCTAAAACGGGACGCTTCATGACCTACACCGCGCCGACCACCGAACATCTATTCGTCCTCGACCATATCGCCCGCATCGACGCGATGGCGCAGCACGAGCGCTTCGCCGCCGCGACCCCCGACATGGTCGAGGCGATCGTCACCGGCATCGGCGACTTCGCGGCAGAGGTCTACGCGCCGCTCAACCGCGTCGGCGACGTGAACAATCCCCGCTGGGAAGACGGCAAGGTGACCATGCCGCCGGGTTTCAAGGAAGCCTATCGGCAATTCGTCGAGGCGGGCTGGGGCAGCCTCGACGGCCCCGCCGCCTATGGCGGGCAGGACCTGCCCTTCACCCTCGCGACCGTGGTGATCGAGGCGCTGGGCAGCGCCGACATGGGCTTCACCCTGTGCAACATCCTGACCCCCGGCGCGATTCACGCGCTGATGGCCTATGGCACCGAGGAACAGCGCCGGACCTGGCTCCCGAAGCTCGTCACCGGCGAGTGGAACGGCACGATGAACCTGACCGAGCCGAGCGCGGGCAGCGACGTCGGCGCGCTGCGCTCGACCGCCGAGAAGGTGACCGAGGGCGAACATGCCGGCCTCTACCGGATCAGGGGGCAGAAGATTTTCATCACCTTCGGCGAGCACGACCTTACCGACAATATCGTCCACCTCGTTCTCGCGCGCACGCCGGGCGCGCCCGAGGGGACGCGCGGCATCTCACTGTTCCTCGTCCCCAAATACCGGCTCGATGCCGAAGGGCGGCCGACGATTTCGAACGGCGTGCGCTGCGCATCGATCGAACACAAGCTCGGCATCCACGGCTCGCCGACCGCGGTGATGATCTATGGCGAGGAGGAGGATTGCCTCGGCGAGATCGTCGGCGAAGAGATGGGCGGCATGCGCGCGATGTTCGTGATGATGAACAACGCCCGCCTGATGGTCGGCTGTCAGGGCGTCCAGATCGCCGAACGCGCGCTGCAGCAGGCACAACGCTATGCCGCCGAGCGCGTCCAGTCGGCACTCGCGGGTTCGCCCGACCGCACGCCGGTGACGATCGAGCATCATCCCGACGTCAAGCGCATGCTGTGGCGGATGCGCGCGCAGACCGAGGCCGCGCGCGCGCTCATCTATTATGCGTCGGCGCAGACCGATTTCGGCAAGCTGGGCGACGCTGCCGCGGCGCTGCGCGCCGACGTCCTGATCCCGCTGGCGAAGGCGCATGCGACCGACATCGGCTGCGAGGTCGCGAGCCTCGGCGTGCAGGTCCACGGCGGCATGGGTTTCATCGAGGAGACCGGCGCCGCGCAGCATTACCGCGACGCGCGCATCGCGCCGATCTATGAAGGCACCAACGGCATTCAGGCCGCCGACCTCGTCGGACGCAA
Organism: Sphingopyxis sp. SCN 67-31; assembly: GCF_001725095.1. Lineage (NCBI taxonomy): Bacteria > Pseudomonadati > Pseudomonadota > Alphaproteobacteria > Sphingomonadales > Sphingopyxidaceae > Sphingopyxis > Sphingopyxis sp. SCN 67-31. Next base: position 6,390 of record NZ_MEFH01000089.1, read on the forward strand.
GCTCGGCCTTGCCGGCGGCGAGGGCGTGCGCTCGCTGATCGCCGACATCGCGCACGGCGGCGCCGATTTCCCCGAACTGGCGCAGCTTGCCGAGGCGTGCGGCGCGGTCACCGACTGGCTCGAACAGGCGAGCATGCCCGACCGGCTTGCGGGCAGCTATCCCTATCTGACCATGCTCGCGACGGCGACCTGCGGCTGGCTGATGGCGATCGAGCATCGGGCGGCGAAAGCGGCGCTCGAAGCGGACGACGGCGATGCCGCCTTTCTGGGATCCAAGATCGCCTCGACGCGTTTCTATCTTCAGCAGATCGTGCCCGCCGCGACGGGTCTGGCCGCCGCCGTGCTCGCAGGCGACGCCGTGCTTCCCACGCTACCGCGGATCGGCTGATTTCCGCCGGGGTCGGGCGCATGATTAACGCGATGATAACCATCGCGTCCTAAGCACGGCGGGCAATCGCTGGAGACGTGCGTGCCCAATCCGGTCAGAAGCCTGATCATCAGTTGGCAGTCCATCGGCCTGTCGCTGCTGTTGAGCGTGCTCGTCGGCCTGTCGGCGGCCGCGGTGCCGCTCGACCGGCTGGTCGAAGCGGCCATCGGCCGGTTCGCCTGGCGACCGGTGTCGGGCGATATAGTGGTCGTCGCAATCGACGAGCGAACGCTCGACAATTCGCCCAAATCCAGCTTTTCGCTGACACAGCACGCACAGGTCGTCGACGCGGTCAATGCCGCCGGCGCGCGGCGGCTGTTCATCGATTTCTACTACAACCGACGCGAGGCGGACAGCGACTTTCCCCGACTGACCGGGGCCATTCGCCGCATGGGCGACCGGGTCGTCCTGGGGCTGGTTGCCGGCTCGAACAGGCCCGGCGATTTCCAGCCGACGTTCCTGCCCAGTCCCGCGTTCGGCTCTGCCGCCGGTCAGGCCAGCATAGGGCTGGAATATGATTTCTGGCAGGTCTGGCGTCTCGCGACGGCCGTCTCGATCGGCGGGAAAACCGTTCCGAGCTTTTCCGCGTTGTTGGCGCAGCGGTCGCTTCCGATCGGCAGTTTCGCGCTCGACTATTCCTATCGAACCAGCTCCATTCCTGTTTATGAGGCCATCGACCTGCTCTCGGGAAAGGTCGGCGGGCGCGAGTTGGCGGGCAAGGATGTCGTCTTCGCACCCACCGCCCCCTCCTTTCAGGATGCGCATTTTCTGCCGGGACATAATCGCGTGCCGGGCGCCTTCATCCATGTCATCGGCGCGGAGACGCTGAAGCGCGGCAATCCGGCCGATATAGGCTGGATGCCGGCGTTCGCACTCGCCCTCCTCACGACGTTGGGCGCCGTCGCCTTCCGCCGTGGCCGATGGTTCAATGCGACGGCATTGGGCACGATCGCGGCGCTGATCGTCGTCAAGGTCTGGCTGACGACGATGCTCGTCACCTGTTCGATCGGCGCCGCACTGGTCCTGATCGGGGTGTTCGGTGCCAATGTTTCGCGCCGCCGCCGCCGCGAATCGGCGCTCCACGAAAATCCCGTATCGGGGCTACCCAATTTCGAGGCGCTACGGTCGCAGGCGCCGTTCGGAAGCCACACCGTGGTTGCGGCAAAGCTGGTCAATTTCGGCGATCTCGTCGCCTTTCTGCCCGGCGAAGGCAGCCAGCAACTCGTCGAGCAGGTCGCACGCCGCCTGCAGCTCGCGTCGCAGTCGACGGCGCTGCACCACGACCCCGACGGCAACTTTGCCTGGCTCGTCCCATTTTATCAGCACAGCCAGATCGAGGCGCAACTCGCGGGCCTCGCCGCGCTGTTCAACGCCCCGCTGACGATCGGCGGCGCGCGCATCGACGTCGCGATCGCCTTCGGCGTCAACGACGAGTTCGAGGGATCGAATGCGCAGCGGCTGGCCGCGGCGCTGGTCGCCGCCGATCACGCGGTCCGCACCCGCGCGCTGTGGACCAAACATATGCCGCGCCAGCAGGAGGACGCCGGCTGGCAATTGAGTTTCCATTCGCAGCTCGAGGACGCGCTGACCGGCGGCGACATCTGGGTCGCCTTTCAGCCGCAATATGGCATCGCGACCGGCCAGCTGGTCGGCGTGGAGGCGCTGGTGCGCTGGACGCATCCGACGCGCGGCCCCATCCCGCCCGACGAGTTCATCGTCCAGGCCGAAAAGAGCCAGGACATCTATCGCCTGACGCTGTTCGTCATGGACCAGGCGATCCGGTCGGCGGCCCAGCTGCATGCTCGCGGCCTCCACGCCAACATGTCGGTGAACCTGTCTGCGGCGTTGCTCGACCATGACGACCTCGTCGGCACGATCCGCGTGATGCTCACAGCGCATCATCTGCCGCCCGAACTGCTGACGATCGAGATTACCGAAACCGCGCAGATCGAGAACAGCCGGCAGGCGCGCCAGACGCTGGCGCAGCTTCGTCGTGCCGGCATCCGCCTGTCGATCGACGATTATGGCACCGGCCAGTCCAACCTCGAATATCTGACCGAGATCGAAGCCGACGAGATCAAGATCGACAAGCGATTCGTGATGACGATGCGCGATTCGCAGCGCAACTTCGAAATCGTCAAATCGACCATCGATCTGGCGCATCGCCTGGGCGCCGTCGCGGTTGCCGAAGGGATCGAGGACGCCCCGACGATGGCGTTGCTCCATCAACTCGGATGCGATGTCGGACAAGGCTATCATCTTGGAAAACCGCAGTTGTTTTCCGATCTGGTCGCGTCGATCTTTCCCAACTCCCACAGCCGCATCGCATAGCTGCCAATCTGGCGGCAATCCCATTGGTTAAGACTCGATTTACCTTAAAAATTAAGGTATACGCGCGGTTAACTGTTCTCTTCGTGGGGCAGTGCCGACAGGAGATTGATCATGGGTTGGTTTTGGGGTTGGCTTGGTGGCTCCGGTAGCGCCATCGGCGGCGCGTCCGCCTAAGCCTTGAAAAACTGCAGGAAGGGCCTCGGCATCGCCGGGGCCTTTTCTTTTTGGGCGAATGGCGATTCGGGATGGAGCCATTTCCGTCCGCGCCCGGGCCCCACTGCCCCCATCCCGCTCCCTGCCATGACACGGCCGTTGACGGCCACGCACCTGAAAGCGTCGAACGCCGCGGAATAGCGTGACCGGCGCGCGTCGCGGAGCGTGCGCGAGCGATGAACCGAATCAAATCAGCGACGAATCGAGTCGGTAATCGGGCATTTACTCTCTTGCATCCCTGCGCCGAAGTGGCACTATAGGTGGTGGGTGATCCGTCGGGGGGCCCCAAGAAATTGTATCTGGCTGCAAATGGCGGATTTCCGTCGCTCTTCGTGCAGAGGGGCGGGAAAAGGACGTGGTGCGCCAAATATGTCCCACCCGACGCGCCGAAAGATGCTAGGCTGGGGCTTCGCCCCGAGTCGAACAAGACAAGAACGAAGGCGCCGTCGCGCGCCATGCAAACGGGGTGAAGCAGGATGGATTTTCGCGAGACCGAACGGGTGGAGATGAACGACGTGGCGACGGTGGAACTGACGAGAAACGATGCGCCCGGTGCGGCCGAATCGAAGACTGATTCGCCGGTCGTCGGGCAGGGCGATTCGGGCGAGCCGAAAGTGCACGCGCGCCGATTCGAGGTCACGACCGATTCCAGCCGCGACGCGCTGCTCACCGATTTCGGCAAGGAGACGCTGCAGGACCGCTATCTGCTGCCCGGCGAATCCTATCAGGACCTGTTCGCGCGAGTCGCGTGCGCCTATGCCGACGATGCCGACCACGCCCAGCGCCTCTACGACTATATCTCGCGCCTCTGGTTCATGCCTGCGACCCCGGTGCTCTCGAACGGCGGCACCGGCCGCGGCCTGCCCATCTCCTGCTATCTGAACTCGGTCGACGACAGCCTCGAGGGGATCGTCGGCACCTGGAACGAGAATGTCTGGCTGGCCAGCCGCGGCGGCGGCATCGGCACCTATTGGGGCAATGTCCGCGGCATCGGCGAACCCGTCGGCCTCAACGGCAAGACCAGCGGCATCATTCCCTTCGTGCGCGTGATGGACTCGCTGACCCTCGCGATCAGCCAGGGCAGCCTGCGCCGCGGTTCGGCCGCCTGCTACCTCGACATCTCGCATCCCGAGATCGAGGAGTTCCTCGAGGTGCGCAAGCCGTCGGGCGACTTCAACCGCAAGGCGCTCAACCTCCACCACGGCGTCCTCCTGACCGACGAGTTCATGGAAGCGGTGCGCGACGGCGCCGAGTTCAACCTGCGCAGCCCCAAGGACCAGAGCGTCCGCGGCACCGTCGACGCGCGCGGGCTGTTCCAGAAGCTGGTCGAGACGCGGCTCGCGACCGGCGAGCCCTACATCATCTTCATCGACCAGGTGAACCGCATGATGCCCAAGCATCACCGCGACCTGGGGCTGAAGGTCTCGACCTCGAACCTCTGCTCGGAAATCACGCTGCCGACGGGCCGCGACCATCTGGGCAACGACCGCACCGCGGTCTGCTGCCTCTCGTCGCTCAACCTCGAAACCTGGGACGAGTGGAGCGGCGACAAGCCGTTCATCGAGGACGTGATGCGCTTCCTCGACAATGTCCTCAGCGACTATATCGACCGCGCGCCCGACGAAATGGCGCGCGCCAAATACAGCGCGAGCCGCGAACGCTCGGTCGGGCTCGGCGTCATGGGCTTCCACAGCTTCCTCCAGGCGCGCGGCCTGCCCTTCGAGGGCGCGATGGCGAAATCGTGGAACCTGCGCATCTTCAAGCATATCCGCGCGCAGGTCGACCAGGCGTCGATGCTGCTCGCCAAGGAGCGCGGCCCCTGCCCCGACGCCGCGGACCAGGGCGTGATGGAGCGTTTCAGCTGCAAGATGGCGATCGCGCCGACCGCGTCGATCAGCATCATCTGCGGCGGCACCAGCGCGTGCATCGAGCCGATCCCGGCGAACATCTACACCCACAAGACGCTGTCGGGCAGCTTCGTGGTCAAGAACCCGCACCTCGAATCGCTGCTCGTCGACAAGGCGAAGAACAGCGACGCGGTGTGGAATTCGATCCTCGAAAAGGGCGGCAGCGTCCAGCACCTCGACTTCCTGACGCAGGACGAGAAGGACGCGTTCAAGACGAGCTTCGAGATCGACCAGCGCTGGCTGCTCGAACTCGCCGCCGACCGCACGCCCTATATCGACCAGGCGGCGTCGCTGAACCTGTTCATCCCGGCGGACGTCGAGAAGTGGGACCTGCTGATGCTCCACTATCGCGCGTGGGAACTCGGCATCAAGTCGCTCTATTATCTGCGGTCCAAGTCAGTGCAGCGCGCGGGCTTCGCGGGTGGTGTCGAGGCCGATAACACGGCCGAAGCGCCCAAATACGAACTCACGGCCGAAAGCACCGATTACGACGAATGCCTGGCGTGCCAGTGATGCGCGCACGCGCATCCCTGTCCCGCGGCGAGCGCCGCCACGCATCCTCCGCAGCCCTCGCGCGTTATTCCGACGCGAGGCGGGCTGAAGCGGAGCATGGCGATGAGCGACATCATCCACTACCCGATCCTGACGGCGCTGTTCACGCTGGTCAGCTTCGTCGCGATGATCTGGCTCATCATCAACGCGCGCGGCGTGGCGCGCCTGTTCGCCAAGCGGACCAACGATCTGGAGCCCGGCCCGGCGCCGCGCGGCGTGACGGCATCGGCGCGCGCGGTGTGGATCGCGATCATCCTGTTCGTTCTCGGCGGATTCGGCGCCTTCCTGATGCTGTTCCTGAGCGGGGAGCGTCAGGAGATCGACGCGATCGACAGTCGCGCGACGCTCGGCGCGCCCTATATCCCGCCCGCCGGCTGACGTCGGCACGAGCACCGGGGGCAGGGGCACCGGGCCCGCGCACCCCCTTCTATCACGCCGGACGCCCGCCGGGCCGTCCGGCGTCTGTCCCTGTCCGCCCTGCTGCTGCCATTGCCTGACGAAAGAAACGAACCATGCCTCTTCTCGAAGCCCGCAAGACCTACAAGCCCTTCGAATATCCCTGGGCTTATGATTTCTGGAAGCGCCAGCAGCAGATTCACTGGGTGCCGGAAGAAGTGCCGCTGGGCGAGGATTGCCGCGATTGGGCGCAGAAGATCAGCGACCACGAACGCAATCTGCTGACCCAGATCTTCCGCTTCTTCACCCAGGCCGACATCGAGGTGCAGGACTGCTACCACGAAAAATACGGCCGCGTGTTCAAGCCGACCGAGATCAAGATGATGCTGACCGCGTTCAGCAACATGGAAACGGTCCACATCGCGGCCTATTCGCACCTGCTCGACACGGTCGGCATGCCCGAAAGCGAATATGGCATGTTCCTCGAATATGAGGAGATGCGCGCCAAGCACGACTATATGGGCACCTTCGGCGTCGACAATGACGAGGACATCGCGCGTACGCTTGCGATGTTCGGCGGCTTCACCGAAGGGCTTCAGCTCTTCGCCAGCTTCGCGATGCTGATGAACTTCCCGCGCTTCAACAAGATGAAGGGAATGGGTCAGATCATCAGCTGGTCGATCCGCGACGAGAGCCTGCATTGCGAAGGCATCACGCGCCTGTTCCACGCCTTCGCCAAGGAACGCGACTGCCTGACCAAGGCGGTGAAGGAGGACATCATCGACTGCTGCCAGAAGACGGTGCGGCTCGAGGATGCGTTCATCGACCTGGCGTTCGAGCAGGGTCCAGTCCCCGGCATGACGCCCAAGGAGATCAAGCGCTATATCCGCTACATCGCCGACTGGCGCCTCGGGCAGCTCGGCTTCCAGCCGATCTACATGATCGAGGAGCATCCCCTCCCCTGGCTCGCGCCGCTGCTCAACGGCGTCGAGCACGCCAACTTCTTCGAAACCCGCGCCACCGAATATTCGAAGGCGGCGACGCGCGGCGACTGGAATAGCGTGTGGGACAGCTTCGACAACCGCAAGAAGGCGAAGGCGAACGACGACGCGCCGGTCGACGAAGCCGAAAGCGACGGCGAGGACATGTTCGCCAAGGCAGGCATCGCGGCGGAATAACCCTTCCTTACCCCCTCCTGCTCGCGGGAGGGGCAGCGAGACTTATTTATGGGCTCCGTCCCATCAATCACGGCGGGGCGGGCATCCGATGTCCGCCCCGGACGCATAGGAACCAGAAGTCAGAGACGACAGAATGACCGAAAAGAAGAAACTCAAACTCCTGATCCTCAGCCAGCCCCAGCGCGCGACGCTCGAGGGTCTCTCCAACCGCCGCCCCCAACTCGCCGCCGACCCCATCCGCGACGAACTCGTCGCGCTGGGCCTCGTCGCGCAGCAGGGCGCCAGATGGGCGCTGACCCCGACGGGCAAGAAGGTGCTGGCGGCGAACTCCAACCGGCGGAACAAGGGCGGATTTTCGGTTTAAGGCGGCTATTCCGGTCGCTCCGGGTTCCCCCAGACGATCCTGCAGGGGAATCGCCCCCGAATGCCGCGGCATCAATGCACCGACACCGAACCACCGGGGCTCCGCATGCGGCCCACCGCGAACATCACGCCGCCGCGCACCGCATCGGGCGAGTCTTCGAGCAGGTAGAGCTTGACCAGTTCGCGCGTCACCTCGCTGTCATCGTCGACGACCAGCCGCAGCGACGCGATGCCGAGGTCATTGCGTTCGATCACCACGTCGCGGATCAGCGCGAGCGGCCACGCGGCGTCGGTGCCACGATAGAGCTGCGCGCCGTCGTGGACGATCCAGGCATCGCGGCGCCGCCACGCGCGGAAGAAGCCGACGAAGCCGAAGATCGCCGCCGCAAGAACCGCGGTCACCACCAGATTGCCGAACAGCAGGTTCATCGCGACCTCCGTCACGTTCGCGCCGCGTGCCTGCCGCGCGATCAGGCCGGCCGCCGCCAGCGCGCACAGCAATTGCCCCGCCAGCAGCGGCTTCGCCCTCAACCGGCCGATCACGATCATCCTGGAACCCCGGTGCGTCATCGCCCGGTCCATAGCATCGCCGCCGCACCGCGCCAGCCCGCGCGCGTCCCGGCGCCACGCTACTCCGCTCTCCCTCCACGACGGGTTGCGGGCGACCGCTTTGCCCGACTCGGCGGGCGCATGGTAGGCTGGTCCGGAAAAGGAGAAATGCCATGCAGGTCGTGACCGAAGGCGATCGCCGCAAGGAGGTCCGCGCGCTCCTCTATCAGATTCAGGCGCATCCCGAGCGCGACTGGACCGCGGCGCGGCGGCGCATCGCCACGCTGAACCGGCTGATCGCGCCGCGGCCCGCGTCCCGCCACTGACGCCTCGCGCCGAAGTCGGAAGCCCGCTGCAAGAGCGAATCGGAAAGCCGATGGTCTGCGACGACCATTCCGCTACCGCCGGCCGCGTTCGTCGCAACCTCGCGGCGTCTCGGCGCTTTTCGCCATCCTTCCAGATTCAGCATAAGCGTGTGTAAGAAATAGGTAATTTCTAACGGCAGCATCTGATCAGACAGTCGGCGCGACTTGGCGCCATGCAACAGCGCCGCCGATCCTTCGTTTTACCCGCATCCGTCCCTTCGCGGACTCCCATACCCGATGGAGAATGATGATGCGCAAGACGATGATGATATTCGCCGCGGGCACCGCGCTGCTTGCGGTTCCCGCATTCGCCCAGCTCGACGTCGGCGGTGCCGTTGGCGGCACGCTCGGCGCGCAGGTCGATCCGGGCGCGACGGTCGGCAATACGGTCGATCGGGTGACGCAGCCGGTCGGCGACACGGTCGACCGCGTCGACGGCACGGTGAACAGAACCGCCGATGCGACCAAGCTGACCCTCGCGACGCGCGAGGAGGTACGCGCCGGCGTTCAGGTCACCGACACCAAGGGCAAGAGCATCGGCACGGTGCAAAGCATCGATGGCGACAATGCGGTGGTGGTCGACGGCGGCAAGCTTTACAACGTGCCGCTTTCCTCGCTCTACCGGCAGGCTGACGGCGCGGCGGGTACGCTGGTGACCAAGCTGCCGAAGGCCGGCCTCGAGGCGCGCGGCAGCGCCGAGGGCGAGACGAACGCCGACGCAACGACGCGCTGAAGTCAGTCAAAAAGCTCCGGCCGCCGCGATCCGCGTGGCGACCGGGCGAGTATCGAACGGAGCCGGTCCGCGTGTCCGGCTCCGTTTTTCGATGCGCAACCGATTGCCCGCGCGGGAAGGGGCTAACCTCGGCTTTCGCCAAAAAGGAAATGGCCCGCCCCGGGGCGTCGGGACGGGCCAGTTTCGGTGCCGGGGTGCCGGATTGCTCCCCCGGCCCTCTGGTTATCCGATCATTCCTCGAACAGGTCGACCGCGTTCGCGGCGTTCGCCGACAGGCGAACCGTGTCGCCATCGACCGAAGCGACAAGACCAGCCGGCAGATAATGATGCCGGCCGTCGCCGCTGTCGGCGCGGGTCAGCTTGATCCGCTCGCCGTCGAGATGATCGACAGTGCCGATATGGACGCCGTCGGCGCCGATGACATGCATATGTTCCTTGATCGCGCTATGGTCGTGATCGGCCATGGTCTGTCTCCTTGCCGCGCCGCCGTCCGTTCCGCGGCGACGATGGAGGTGATACGCGCAAGGCCCGCTTCGGCTCCGCGCGCTCCGACGAACCGCCCGAAAGCTGCGGTCGCGCAGCGTCTCGCGACAGGATGGGGTCTGTCAGGGCGCGCCGCGCGGTTCGTCGTCTTCGATGCCGCCCGGCCCCAGTTCGGCCTCTTCGTCATCGTCGCTGCGCTCGCCGCGATAGGCGTCCATGTCGATCCGGCCCGATCGCTCCATCTGGCGCATATGGTCGATCAGGTCCTCGGCATCGTCGCGTTCGTCGCGCGCCTTCGTCTTCCGGCTGTCTTCGAGCGGGCGAGCGCGGCGCGCGGCCTCGGCGACGGTCTGGGCCTGCGCCTCCTCGTCCTGCTGTTCGCGGTTCCGCGCCTCGGGCGCTTCATTCTTGTCGTTGCGGGGTTCGTCGACCATGACCGGCTCCATCGCTGGGGGATGACCGGGAAACGCCCGAGGCGCCGCGGCCGTTCCGTCAGGCAGCGGCGGTCAGCAGCTTGTTCTCGATGATGCGGACGAAGACCTCGGGATCCTGCGCACCGGGAATCAGCATACGTCCGCCGAGGATGAAGGCCGGCACGCCGGTGATATTGTTATCGGCCCAATACGCCTCTTCGGCGCGGACCTCCTCGGCATAGGCATCGCCCGCGAGGATCGTGGCGGCGCGCGCGGGATCAAGGCCCGCCGATGCCGCGACATCGGCCAGCACCTGCGGATCGCCGACGTCGCGCTTGTCGGTGAAATGGGCGCGAAAAAGCGCGAGCTTCAGCGCGGTCTGGACCCCGGTCGCCGTCCCCGCCGGTTCGGCCGCTTCGCATCCAGCCGCCCAGGCGAGCAGCCGGTGGGCGTCGAAGCTGTTGCGCATGCGGAACGCGAGCCCGCGGTTGAAGACGAAGCCCAGGTCGGCGGCCGCGCCAGCGAGCCTTTCGCTGTTCGCGCGGCTCTGTTCGGCGCTGATCCCATATTTGCGCATCACGTGGCTCGCCGCGTCCTCGCCCTCGGGCGGCATGTCGGGGTTGAGCTCGAACGGGTGCCAGCGGACGCGAAAGGTCAGCCGCCCCGCGAAATGCGCCATCGCCTGTTCGAAACGGAGCCAGCCGATGATGCACCAGGGGCACATCACGTCGGATACGATGTCGACGTCGAGGCGCGGGGTCGCCGTGTCGGTCACGATTGTCCTCCTGCGCACCGCCGTGCGTGTTGACCGGATTCAGGAAGGCGAACGGCGATCCTTGCCCGAACGGCGATCGTCACCGCTGCGTCGCTCCGGCCCTTTGTAATTCGGGTCGTCCGCTACCCTCCGGTCACCCGAGCGCCGATCCGCCCGGTCCCTCTTGTCCTGATCTCGCGACATGGTCTTCCTTTCCCACGCGAAAAGGGAAAAGCTGCTGCGACCCGCGAAACATTATTCACATTATCGGCGAAAAGACAATCGGCGGAGTATCGAAGGCCCGGTTCAGCCGCCCTCCGGCATGGCGCTGCCCGCCGTCAGGGCGGAGCGCGACAGGGTCCACCAGGCCCCGATCATCAGAGCGGTGGACAGCGCTTCGATGATCATCGCCTGGACGATGCCGCCATTGACCACATCGCCGCTCGCGGCGCCGATCAGGCGGCCGAGAAGCGCGGTGCCATAGAGCGCCGCGGGGACCAGCAGCGCGCGAAGCCAGCCGGGCACGAGCGCCCCGACCGCCGCCCCGCCGGCCGCGACCAGGAAAAAGGCCGACATGTCGGCACGCACCGTATTCGCGGCGGCGCCATCGATACCGATGCCGAACTGTTCGACATAGGTGGCGGGATCGAGCACGCCCCGCACGCCCAATATGGCGAACAGCAGCGCCCAGAGCAGGACGGCGCCGCGCAATACCCAGTTGATCATCGCTCTTCTCCCTTGCTGGCCGCAGGCTGCGGCATCGCCGGGAAAAGTGCAATCCCATCCTTGCGCGCCGCGAGGGCGCGCCGCGCTTCGGATCAGGCGGCGTCGGCCGCGAAGCTTTGCTCGATCCACCCGCCGCCGAGCACCCGGCTCGCATCGCCGGCGTCATAGAGCACCGCCGCCTGCCCCGGCGCGACGCCATATTCGGGCGCCGCGAACAGCAACCGGTCGCCCACCATGCGCGCCGGCACCGGCTTCGCCATGCTGCGAACCTTCGCCAGCACATCGCGCCCTTCGACATCGGCGAGCCAGTTCGCCTCGCCGAGCCGCGCGCCCGATACCGCGAGCGCCCGCCGCGGGCCGACGACGACGCGCTTCGTCTCCGCCTCCAGCCGCACGACATAAAGCGGCTCGGCCTGCCCGCCGATGTCGATCCCGCGGCGCTGGCCGACCGTGTAGTGGATCAGGCCCTTGTGCGCGCCGAGCAGGGTGCCGTCGACATGGACGATCTCTCCCCGGTCGTCGGCTTCGGGCCGCAGCTTGCGCACGAGTCCCGCATAGTCGCCGTCGGGGACGAAGCAGATGTCCTGGCTGTCGGGCTTGGCCGCGACGCCGAGGCCGAGCTCGCGCGCGATCTCGCGCACCGCGCTCTTTTCGAGCCCGCCGAGCGGGAAGCGCAGGAAATCGAGCTGCTCCTGCGTCGTCGCGAACAGGAAATAGCTCTGGTCGCGCGCCGGATCGAGCGCGCGGTGCAGTTCCGCGCCGGCAGGGCCCATCACGCGGCGCACATAATGGCCGGTCGCCAGACAATCGGCGCCCAGATCGCGCGCGAGTTGGAACAGGTCGGTGAACTTGACCCCCATGTTACAGCGCACGCAGGGAATCGGGGTGCGCCCGGCGAGATATTCGTCGGCGAACTGGTCGATCACGGTGTCGCGAAAGCGGCTTTCATGGTCGTGGACATGATGCGCGAAACCCAGCCGGTCGGCGACGGCGCGCGCGTCGCGGATGTCCTGGCCCGCGCAGCAGGCACCGACGCGCTTCGCCTTCGCGCCATGCTCGTAAAGCTGGAGCGTCACCCCGATTACCTCGGCGCCCGAGCGCGCGGCGAGCGCCGCGACCACGCTCGAATCGACGCCGCCCGACATGGCGACGACGATTCGCCGGGCCTTCAGCGGTTCGGCGAGCTGGAAATCGCCGAGTCGGTCGGGGGTGAGCAGCGCTGCCATGATGGCCGCCATCTAGGGACGATAGCGGCGAGATGCCAGTATTTCCGGGACGTCTGTCAAAATATTGACGGAGATTAAGCTTCGCTAACAAGCTCTGAAATGAGCATTTACGCGGCCTTAGGCGGTTGCCGCTAGACGGGTGGCATGAACCTTGTGCCGTCCGATCTTCCGCCCTTCGCCGGTGCGGCCCGCCTGTCGAAGCCCGGCTTCGACATATTGCTGGCGGTGTCGAGCGCGCGGCAGGCGGCGTTGCCGACGGTGCGGATGATGCGCGAGCGCACACACGGCGAAGCGCATGCGGTGCGGGTGGGCGCCGTCCGCGACCTGTTGGGGGGCAGGCGCGGCGACATGCAGGACGCGGCGGCACGGCCCGCGCGCTTCTTCGACCTGTCGCCCGAAACGCAGGATTTGACCGAAACCGTGAACGGTCCGTTTACCAGAGGGTTTCAGCCGATGTTGAGCCCCGCCTTTCTAGACCGGCGAATGTCGGTTGAACCGATCCCCCCCGTTGCAGACATTATGGAATGAGCATGATCGAGAATCAGAAAATCCGCCCGGCCCAGGTCATCGGCCCCCTCGGGGAACCGCTGACGCTGGACACGCTGCCGCCGCCGAACACCACGCGCTGGGTCGTCCGACGCAAGGCAGAGGTCGTCGCCGCGGTCAATGGCGGGCTGCTGACGGTCGACGAAGCGTGCGAGCGCTATAGCCTGAGCCTCGAGGAATTCGCCAGCTGGCAGCGCTCGATCGACCGCAGCGGCATGGCCGGCCTGCGCGTCACGCGCATCCAGCACTACCGCGACCTCTACGAGCGCCAGCAACGCTTCTGACCGCGAGCATCGCTGGACGAAAGGGGGCGCCTTCGGGCGCCTTCTTTTTGCCCCGCACCCCGCCCCAGCGGCGGCGGGATCAAGAAAGAATCGCCTTGCTTCCGATATTTGACGATTTTCCTGCAACCGATGCGTTCATCCCGCGTTAAGCCCCCGAGTCAAACTTGGAGAGAACTCGATATGCGCAAGATTGTGATCACCCTCGCCGCCGCGTCGGCCCTCGCGCTGGGCGCTTGCCAGAGCCCGCAGGCCGACAAGGTCGAGGATCAGGCCGAAGCCCAGGCGGACGCCATCGACGCCCAGGCCGACGCCATGCCCGAAGGCCCCGCCAAGGAAGCCACCGAGGACAAGGCCGACGCGGTTGAAGCAGCCGGCGAAGCCAAGGCCGACGCGATCGACAACGGAACCGTCGCGCCCCCCCCGGCGACCGTGCCGCCCGTCGACGAGAAGAAATAAGGCGAACGGCTCGCCCAAGGCAAACAAGGGCGCCGGAGGCTTGGCCTCCGGCGCCCTTTGTCATGAACATGACCGCAGCGAAGACCGCCCGGTCGAAGCCGGTCAGTCTTCGTCCTTGTAGATCGCAACCTTGCGCTCGCCGGTGCTGCTCGCCTTGCCGCGATACATGCCCGGCGTGTTGAACGACCAGTCGGCGGTCCCGCCGGGCCCGGTGATGATCACGCCGCCGGTGCCGCCCAGCGCCTCCAGTTCGGCCATGACCGCGTCGGCCGCCTGCCTGGGCGCCTCACCCTTCATCCGGATGCGCGCGCAGATTTCGTGCGCCGCGCCGACGCGGATGAAATATTCCCCCGCGCCGGTCGCCGACACCGCGCAGGCGCGATCGTCGGCATAGGTGCCGGCGCCGATCACCGGCGCGTCGCCGATGCGGCCCCAGCGCTTGCCGGTGAGGCCGCCGGTGGAGGTCGCCGCGGCGACATGCCCCTCGACGTCGACGGCGACGGCGCCCACGGTGCCATATTTGCGATCGACGTCATAGGAACCGAGCTGCTTCGCCTTCATCCGTTCGAGCTGCCGGCGGCGCTCGGGCGTCGCGAACCATTCCGGATCGACCTGCTGCAGGCCCTGCTCGACCGCGAAGCCGTCGGCTCCGGCGCCGCTCAGGAAGACATGCGGGCTCTTTTCCATCACCGCGCGCGCCAGGCTGACCGGATGGCGCGTCCGCGTCACGCCCGTCACCGCGCCCGCCGCCCGGGTGCGGCCATCCATGATCGCGGCGTCGAGTTCGTTGCGCCCCTCCCAGGTGAAGACCGCGCCGCGGCCCGCGTTGAAATGCGGATCGTCCTCGAGCACCTTGATCGCCGCCTCGACCGCATCGAGCGAACTGCCCTTGGCCGCGAGCACCGCACTCCCCGCATCGATCGCGCGGCCGAGCGCAGCGCGAATCTCCTTGTCCTGTTCGGGCGTCAGGCGATCGCGTTCGATCGTGCCGGCACCGCCGTGGATCACGATGGTCCAGCCCGGCGGGGCCGAGGCCTGCGATGGCGACTGAGCCCCGGCGGCCGGCGCGGCGACGAGGGAAAGAGCGCCGAAGAGAGACAGAAAACGCATGCGGGACTCCCCTGTTGCGGTGGACGATCTTCGGACCGGGCGCGCCGTCAGGCGAACAGCCGGTCGGGACGGATATGATGCGGCTCGACGCCATGCTCCGAAAGCAGCCCCGGCCACGGCAGGCCGAACAGCAGCGCCTCCGCCGCCATCGCCATCGCCGGCGACGTCTGGAGGCCGTAGCCGCCCTGCCCCGCCAGCCAGAAAAAGCCGGGTGCGTCGGGGGCGAAACCCGCCGTCGGCACCTTGTCGGCGACGAAACTGCGAAGTCCGGCCCATTTGAGCGCAATCCGGCCCACCGACAGCGTCGTCGCCTCTTCGATGCGCCAGGCGGCGAGCGCCATCTCATAATCTTCGGGCTGGACGTCGCACGGCGGCGACGGCGTGACGTCCATCGGCGACACGAGCAGGCGCCCGGCGTCGGGCAGCATATAAAAGCCGTCGTCCTGAACCGTCTTGAGGAACGGCCAGTCCGCGATCGGGATGCCTTCAGGCGGGTCGAACCCGATGATCGTGCGCCGCAGCGGCGTCAGGCCGAGCGGCCGGACCCCCGCGAGCACCGCCAGTTCGTCGGCCCAGGCGCCCGCCGCGTTGACCACCGTCTTCGCGGCATAGCTTCCTTCGGCCGTGTCGACGATCCACTCCGTGCCGTCGTGCGCGATCCCCGTCACGCCGGCGTTGAAGCGGATCTCACCCCCCGCCGCGCGCAGCGCGCGCGCATTGGCCTGGAGCAGCAGGTCGGCGTCGAGCTTCCGCCCCCGGCACGATCGCCTGCATCTCGTCCGGGCCGACCCGGGCGATGCTGTCCGTGAAGCGGCGCATCTCCGTTTCGAGCGCGACTAGCTCATCCATGTGCTGCGGCGTGGCGATGAACAGCGCCGCCTTTTCCTGCCACAGCGGCACGTCCGAATAGCCGGGCGGCGGATCGGCGAAGAAGAAGCGGCTGGCCGCGGTCAGGCCGCGCACCACATCGTCGCCGATCCCGAAATGATAGAAGGTCGCGCTGCGTCCCGACGAATGATAGCCGAGCGCGCTTTCCCGCTCGAGCAGCACGGTCGGCGCATGCCTTGCGAACAGCGCGGCGGCGGATACGCCCGCGATCCCGCCCCCGATCACCACGATCTCCACGCGCTTCAACGGCTGCTCCTTTTCGTTTCATGCCGGCTGTCCGTCGGCGGGCGGTGGCGCGCGATCAGCGCCCTGACCGCTGCGATGTCGAGCGCCTCGCCGCGCGCCGCCGGCGCTTCCGCCGTCGCCTGCCGCTCGACCGTCGTCGCCATCAGCAGCGAATTGTAGATCGCCTCTTCGGCGGCTTCGGCAGCGGCGACGAACAGCGGCGAGACGGCATCGTTGGACAATTCGGGATAGGCCGCGATCCCGGCGCGCCGCGCGGGCGTACGGCGCACCTCGGCGGCGGTCGAGAAGGCGATGGCATAATCGCCCGAGCCGTTGGAAAAGGCCGATCCGGTTCGCGCCAGCCCGGCGATCGCGCGATGCGCGAGACGGGTCAGGTTGCGGTCGCCGAGCGGCGCGTCGGTCGCGACGACCAGGATGATCGAGCCGTCCGCCGCCGTCCGCTCGCCATGGTCCTTCAGATAATAGCGCCCCAGCGCCCGGCCGACCGGCAGGCCGTCCATGACCAGCGTGCCGCCATAGTTGGTCTGGACGAGGACGCCGACGCGATAGCCGCCCAGCGCCGGCGGCAGGACCCGCGAACTCGTTCCGATCCCGCCCTTCCAGCCGAACGCCATGGTACCGGTGCCCGCGCCGACGCTGCCTTCGGCGACCGGCCCCGGCCGCGCGCCTTCGATCGCCGCGACGACGTCGGCGCGGGTGATCGCCCGCTTGCGGATAGCGTTGAGATGACCGTCGTTGGTTTCGCCCGCCACGGCGTTGACCGACCGCACCGATTCATTCCCCGGCTGGCGCAGCGTCCAGTCGACGATGCCGTCGATCGCCTGCGCGACGTTCAGCGTGTTGGTGAGGACGATCGGCGTCTCGACCTCCCCCAGTTCGGCGACCTGCGTCGTGCCCGCGAATTTCCCGAAGCCGTTCGCGACGACGACGCCCGCCGGCACCTTGTCCTGAAACAGATTGCCACCGTGCGGCAGGATGGCGGTCACGCCCGTGCGGACGTCGGCGCCCTCGATCCGTGTCACCTGTCCGACGCGAATGTCGCCCACGTCGGTAATGGCATTGAGCGGCCCCGGCGCGAACAGGCCGGGCGCGATGCCGATGTCGCGCGCCCGAACGCGCTCCGCGGCGGCGGGAGCCGGCTTTTCCGCATCATGCGCCCACGATCGCCCCAGATCCCCGAAGGCTGCGCAAAGCAGCCCAAGACCGACGAAAGCGGAAAGGCTGCGGGAAACGAAAGATGGACGCAAGGATCGGCTCCGCGGCGGGACAGGAAATTCTGCCTATACGTCCGCGGTCCCATTGGCAAAAGGGATTGCGGACCGCTGGTCCCTCGGCGCGGAGGATCGCAGAGATTTATTAGCTTTTCGGTCGTATCCGCGCGGAAGGGGGGCATCGCTTGCGGCACGCGCGTTTCGACAGGATGAAAAGCGGAAATGCGCGCCCCGCGCGGCGCCGGTCGGCGCGCGCGGTCGACCTCGTCCGCGAGATGGATGCGGACCGGCTGGCGGCGGAATGGGAGCAGCTCGAACCCCGCGGAAACTGGCCGACGCAGACGCGGGATTTCGCGGCGGCGCTCGCTCCCCTCCTGTCAGGCCAGCACCAACAACTGATCGGGGTCCACAGCGGTGTTGCGATCACCGCATTGCTGCCGCTGTGCCGGGACCGGCGCTATTTCGCCCGCTGGCGGATGGCCGGCGCCATCGAATTGTTCGAGCCCGGCGACCTGCTCTGTGCCGACCCGACGGCGGCCGATCCGATCGCCGTCGCGATCCGTGCGGCGCATCACCCGCTATCGCTCGACCGCATTTCCCGGGACTCGCCCCTCGTACCCGCGCTGCGGCGGGCGATGCGGGGCCGCGGCTGGGTATCGGTTCGCCCCGCCATGCCATGCCCGATGATAGCGCTCGGCGAATCGTGGCGCGATCCCGAAAGCCGGTTCAACGCCGGCCGCCGGTCCGATTTTCGGCGCGCGGCGCGGCGCGCCGAAGCGATCGGCCCCGTGACGTTCGAGACGCTGGCCCCGGGCCCGGCGGACTTCGACGCGCTGTTCGACGAAGCGATCGGTGTCGAGCTGCGAAGCTGGAAGCGCGAGGCCGGCAGCGCGCTGGCGGTCGACCGGCGGCGCGAGACCTTCTTTCGCCGCTTCTTCCGTTCGGCTGCGGCGCGCGGCACCTTTCGGCTGTCGTTCATGCGCATCGGCGGGGAGGCGGTGGCGATGCAGCTGGCGCTGCTCTGGGCGGGGCAATACTGGCTGTTCAAGATCGGGCATGACGACCGTTTCGGCAAATGCTCGCCCGGAACCCTGCTGATGCTGCACACGCTGCGCTGGGCGGCCGAGCAGGGGCTCGAAAGCTATGAACTGCTTGGCGAGACCGAGGCGTGGATCACACGCTTCTGGACGCAGGAGCAACGCGATTGCATCCGCGTGCGAACCTATCCCTTCACCCCGCCCGGCCTTGTCGCGCTGCTTGCCGACGGCCTGTTCTGGCTGCGGCATCGACTGGGTAGAGCCGCGCGGTGAAGGAATCGGCCGCCTGGCGTTGGCTGCGCGACCAGCGTTACGCGCTGCCGCGCCGCGCGGCGCGATGGTTGCGGACGCCCGAGCCCGCCGATGCCGCCGCGCTATGCGCGCGGTTGCGGCGGCGGGAGTTCGCGGCGACCGTCGGCTATTTCCAGGACGACGGCGACAACCCGGATACGATCATCGCCGCCTACCGCGCCGCCGCGGCGCGGCTTATCGGCACCGGCGCCTATCTGTCGGTCAAGGCGCCGCCGCTCGGCTTCTGTCCCGCGCGCCTGCGCGCGCTCGCCAACGCGGGCGCGGCCGCAGGAATGCCGCTCATGCTCGACGCCCACGGCCCCGCCGACGCCGAGGCGACGATTGCGGCAACCGAGCAGCTGCTCGCCGACTTTCCGGGGACCGGCTGCGTGCTTCCCGCGCGCTGGCGGCGCAGCTCCGCCGATGCCGTACGCCTTCGCGACACGACGGCGCGCATCCGGATCGTCAAGGGCGAGTGGCCCGATCCCGATGCAGACCCCGCGGATACCGACGCGGCCTATCTGGCGCTGGTGTCGGAATTCGCCGGCCGCACTGCGCCGGTCGCCATCGCGACGCATAGGCCGGCGCTCGCCGCGCAGGCGCTCGACAGGCTGATCGCCGCCGGGACGCCCGTCGAACTCGAACAGCTGCGCGGGCTTCCACGGGCGCGAACGGTCACTATTGCGCGGCAGCGCGGCGTGCCCGTGCGTCTCTATATCCCGTTCGGCCCCGGCTGGTGGCCCTATGCGATCGACAAGGCGCTCGCGCGCCCGTGGCTGCCGCTATGGATGCTGCGCGACATGCTGGGGCTGCGCGATCCGTCCTCAAGCAAAATGGGGCAGCCCGATTAGGGCCGCCCCAGTTGTGTCCGCCGGGGAGAGGGAGAGGGCGGGCCGGAGAATGGTGTCTGGCTTGGGATGATGTCAGCGCGACGCCACCTGGCTGTCGCCCTGGGCTTCGGCCACGCCCGCGATCTTCAGCGCGGTGCGATACTGCTTGGCGGCGGCGCGTTCGTTGCCCGCTTCGCACAGCTTGTTGCCTGCGGCGACGAAGCGCTTTGCGCTGGCCTGCTTGCCGCTCTGGACGGTGTCGGCCGCGCCGCGCGCCTGCTCGGCGAGCGCGGTGCAGCGATAGTCGCCGCTCTGGGGCTGGGCGTGCGCCGGCGCGGTCGAGGCGATCAGGCCGGTGAAGGCAAGCGCCGAAGCCGCGACGATTGCGAAGGCGGAGGGGAAGCGGTTAAAAGAGGAGAGCCGATTGGTCATGGGAGAGATCCTTTCGTTTCGTTGTGCAACTTATTTAGCCGCGCTTGCGCCAATAGATAATCCTCTATAATCTGCAAGTGCTTTGAAGCAGGATTTAACAATCCCTCAGGGGGCGCTCGACGGGATCGAGGCTTTTCTGCGCGTGGCGGAACGGCGAAGCTTCTCCGCCGCCGCTGCGGACCTCGGCGTTTCGCCCTCGGCGATCAGCCAGACAGTGAAGGCGCTGGAAGCGCGGGTCGGTGCCCCGCTGTTCATGCGCACGACACGCAGCGTCGGCCTGACCCAGGCGGGCGAAATGTTCCTCGAACGCGCCGCGCCGGCCTATGCGGGGCTGACCGACGCCTATGAAGCGGCGCGCAACCTGGGCAACCGGCCGGCGGGACGGCTGCGCATCAACCTGATGCGCGGCGCGGTGCAGCCGCTGTTCGAGCCGATCATCGCCGGCTTCTGCGAAGCCTATCCCGATATCGAACTGGAGATTTACGCCGACGACGGACTGGCGGACCTCAGCGCCGGCGGCTTCGATGCGGGCGTCCGGATGGGCGAAACGCTCGACGCCGACGTAATCGCGGTGCGCCTCACCGGACCGTTCCGTTTCGTCGCGGCGGCGGCGCCGGCCTATCTCGACCGCCATGGGCGCCCCGAAACGCCGGAGGATTTGCGCGACCATCGCTGCATCCGCTTTCGCTATGCGACGGGCGGGTTGATGCCATGGACCTTCGAAAGGGGGAATCGCGAATATGAGGTGCCGGTGACTGGGCCGGTGATCGTCAACGACTGGATCGCGGCGATGGTCGCGATGCGCGCGGGGGTGGCGATGGGAATGCTGGCCGAACCCGTTGCAAAAACGATGGTGGCGAGCGGCGATCTGGAACTGGTGCTGACCGAACATGCGAGTTCGACGTCGGGGCTGTTCCTCTATTATCCCAGCCGCAAGCAGGTGATGCCGAAGCTGCGTGCCTTCATCGACCATGTGCGCGAATATCTTCCCGATCAGGTGAACGGCTGATGCCGCATCGGGGCCGTCTCGGCTGGGCGCGGAAACCCTTCCCTTCAACGGCAGCAGAAAAACTGTACTGGCGTTCGCCGTAGAATCGCGGCAGCACCTTCTCAACGAAAACAGTTGGGATGAAATCATGCTTGAACTTTCGGCGCTCGATCCGTCGGCGCTCCTGCCCTTCATCCTGATCGGTTTCGCCGCGCAACTCGTCGACGGCGCGCTCGGCATGGCATTCGGGGTCATCTGCAACACGCTGCTCGTCGCGGTGATGGGCGTGCCCCCGGCCACCGCGTCGGCGCGCGTCCATGTCGTCGAGGTGTTCACGACCGGCGTGTCGGGCATCAGCCACCTGATCCACCGCAACATCGAATGGGGGCTATTCTTCCGCCTGCTCGTTCCCGGGATCATCGGCGGCGTGACCGGCGCCTATCTGCTGTCGTCGATCGACGGCGCGGTGGTCAAGCCGATCGTCCTGACCTATCTGATCCTGGTCGGCGTCTGGCTGCTCGTCCGCGGCCTCCTGTATCCGCCGAAAATCCGCAAGCCCAAGGTGATCGCGCCGCTCGGCCTCGTCGGCGGCTTCCTCGACGCGGCGGGCGGCGGCGGCTGGGGACCGGTCGTCACCTCGAACCTGCTCGTCCAGGGCGCCGAGCCGCGCAAGGTCGTCGGCACGGTGAACAGCGTCGAATTCTTCCTGACCCTAGCGGTATCGGCCACCTTCATCTGGCACCTCGGCTTCGCCGACATCGCGGGCGCGACGCTCGGCCTGTTGATCGGCGGGGTGATCGCGGCACCGATGGGCGCCTTCATGGCCAAGCGCTTCTCGCCCAAGCTGATGCTGATCCTCGTCGGCGTCGTCCTGACGCTGACCAGCGCCTTCGGCCTGTGGCGAGCGCTGATCTGACCGGCGGCGGGGCGGTCCCGGCGCTAGTTCGCCGGCCGCGTCTCGTCGATCTTGTCGACCCATTCGGGGTAGAAGCTGGGTTCGCGCGCCGACCAGCCCGGCGCGGTGGCCGCCGATTCGCCGATCGACTGGAGCAGCGCCTTGCGCTTGTCGGGATGGAGATGCGGCAACGCCGCCGCGGCGCAGAAGGCACCGGGCAGCCAGGGCCGCGCATGCGCGCCGAGCAACCGTTCGTACAGGAAGCGATAGGCCCGGAAACTCGGCAGGCGATCCTGCCCGAGGTCGAAGGCCGACACCGCGACCAGCGGCGCCATGAAGCCCTCCAGCGCGTCGAGCCCGCTATCCTCCGGAATATGCGCGCGGATCGCGCCGAGCCGCCCATAGACCTTCGCCTGCACGCGGATCGCCGCTTCCTCGACCGGATCGCGCGACCAGCGCGCAACCGCGTCGTCGCGCTCCAGCCCGATGTCGAGCGAGCGGCGGATATAGCGCTGGGTGCCCGGAAGGAAGGCGGCGAATTCCCGAATCTCCGCGAGCGACAGATCGCCGGCTGCCGGTCCTGAACGCGTGGCCATGGTCGTGCTCCCGCTAAGCGCCCGGGGAGCCATCCCCCCGGAGGCCTGCACCGCGCACCATGCCACCCGGATGGTTAGCGGTCGGTTAACCATGATGTCGGCGATCGTTCAGCCTGTTGCGACGGGCGTTGCGCGCCGCGATGCCGCGGCCTAATCAACAGGCTGTCCCCGAACAACAAAAGACACGCAGGTCATCCATGTCGCACCAATCGCAGCCGGTCCTGTCCGCCACCGGCCTCTTCACCCCCGCCGAACGCATCAGCAACGAAGAACTGGTGGCCAGCTTCAACCGATATGTCGCGCTCTACAATCGCGACAAGGCGGCGGCGATCGCGGCGGGCGAAATCCCGGCGCTGACCGAATCGAGCGTCGAGTTCATCGAAAAGGCCAGCGGCATCGGGTCGCGCCACGTCGTCGACAAGGCGGGCATTCTCGACCCCGCGCACATGGCGCCGCGGCTGCGCGAGCGCGGCAACGACGAATTGTCGATCCTCGCGGAGATCGGCGTCGCGGCGGCGAAGGACGCGCTGGCCCGCGCGGGGCGCGACGCCGCCGATGTCGATGCGGTGCTGTGCGCGGCGTCGAACATGCAGCGCCCCTATCCCGCGATGGCAATCGAGATTCAGCAGGCGCTCGGCATCGACGGCTTCGCTTTCGACATGAACGTCGCCTGCTCGTCGGCGACCTTCGGCATCCAGACCGCCGCCGACTATGTCCGTGCGGGCCATGCGAAAAGCGTGCTCGTCGTGAACCCCGAAATCTGTTCGGGGCACCTCAACTGGCGCGATCGCGACAGCCATTTCATCTTCGGCGACGTCGCGACCGCGATCCTGATCGAGGACAAGGGCTTGGCGCCCGCGGGGCACTGGGACATCCTCGGCACGAAGTTGAAGACGGTATTCTCGAACAATATCCGCAACAATTTCGGCTTCCTCAACCGTGCCCACGGCGGCATCGACCAGTCGGGACCGAAAACCGACAAGCTGTTCGTCCAGGAAGGCCGCAAGGTGTTCAAGGAAGTCGTCCCGATGGTCGCGGCGATGATCGTCGACGAAATGGCGAAGCTGGGGCTCGAAGGCGCCGACATGCGGCGGCTGTGGCTGCATCAGGCGAACACCAACATGAACCGGCTGATCGCGCAGCGGGTGCTGGGCCACGAAGCGAGCGACGACGAAAGCCCGACCGTGCTCGACACCTATGGCAATACGTCGAGCGCGGGGTCGATCATCGCCTTTCACCTGCATCACGACGACATGCAGGCGGGCGACACCGGCCTCATCTGCTCGTTCGGCGCCGGCTATTCGGCGGGCACGGTGTTCGTCAGAAAGACCTGACCGGCAAGCCCGCCGCCGCCAGCCGCGCATGCGCATCGGCGATCGTCGCCTCGCCGAAGTGGAAGATGCTCGCGGCGAGCACCGCGCTCGCCCCGCCCTCGATCACCCCGGCAACGAGATGGTCGAGGTTGCCGACCCCGCCGCTCGCGATCACCGGCACCGATACCGCATCGGCGATCGCGCGGGTGAGCGCGAGGTCATAGCCGTCCTTCGTGCCGTCGCGGTCCATGCTGGTGACGAGCAGTTCGCCCGCCCCCAGTTCGGCGAGCCGCACCGCATGCGCGACGGCATCGATCCCGGTCGCCCGCCGCCCGCCGTGGGTGAAGATTTCCCATCGCCCCGCCGCGACCTGCCGCGCGTCGATGCTGCCCACCGCGCACTGGCTGCCGAAGCGGTCGGCGATGTCGGCGACCAGTTCGGGGCGCACCACCGCGGCGCTGTTCACCGCGACCTTGTCGGCGCCCGCGAGCAGCAGCGCGCGCGCATCCTCGGCGCTGCGCACCCCACCGCCGACGGTCAGCGGCATGAAGCAGACCTCCGCCGTGCGGGCGACCATGTCGAGCAGGGTGCCGCGCCCCTGATGACTCGCGCTGATGTCGAGGAAGCAAAGTTCGTCGGCGCCCGCAGCGTCGTAAGCGCGCGCAGCCTCAACCGGATCGCCCGCATCGCGCAGGTCGACGAAGTTCACGCCTTTGACGACGCGCCCGTCGGCGACGTCGAGGCAGGGGATGACACGAACGCGGACGGTCATGGAGCCAACCTTCCGTGTTCCCCGGCGAAAGCCGGGGTCCAGAGCGTTACGAAACCGTCGTTGCGCGATAACACCCTGGACCCCGGCTTTCGCCGGGGAACACTGAGAGGCATGGCCTTCATCCCTGCCCCACGGCAATTGCTTCGACCAGATCGAGCCGACCGTCGTAAAGCGCGCGGCCGGTGATGACGCCTTCGATGCCGCTTGCGACATGCGGACGGAGCGCATGGATGTCGCCGATGTCGGCGACTCCGCCCGAAGCGATCACCGGAATCGCGACTGCCTGGGCGAGCGCCACCGTCGCCTCGACATTGCAACCTTTCAGCAGCCCGTCGCGGCCGACGTCAGTAAAGAGCAGCGCCGCGACGCCGGCATCCTCGAACCGCCGCGCAAGGTCTTCGACGCGCACGTCGGACACATCGGCCCAGCCCTCGGTCGCAACCATACCGTCCCTCGCATCGACCCCCACGACGATCCGTCCGGGTAGATCGCGCGCAGCCGATTTGACGAACTCGGGATCTTTCAGCGCGGCGGTGCCGATGATCACGCGCTCGACACCGCGCGCCAGCCAGCGATCGACGCCCGCCCGGTCGCGAATGCCGCCGCCGACCTGCACCTTGCCTGGAAACGCGGCGATGATGCTCTCGACCGCCGCGCCGTTGACGCTTTCCCCTGCGAAAGCGCCGTCGAGGTCGACGACATGCAGCCAGTCCGCGCCCGCCGCGGCGAACAGCCGCGCCTGCGCCGCCGGATCGTCGCCGTAAACTGTCGCGCGCGCCATGTCGCCCTCGGCCAGCCGCACCACCTGTCCGCCCTTCAGGTCGATCGCGGGGAAGATCGTCAGGGCCGCCATGCGAGAAATCTTTCGAGGGTGGCGAGGCCATAGGCCTGGCTCTTTTCGGGGTGAAACTGGACGCCGACGATATTGCCCCGCGCCACGGCGGCGGTGAAGGTCCCGCCATGGCTGCTCGTCGCCGCGACATGCACCGCATCGGCGAAATGATAGCCGTGGAGATAATAGGCCTCGCCCGCCGCGATCACCGGATGCGCCACCGTGGGAACGACATCGTTCCAGCCCATATGCGGAATGCGAAGCCCCGGCGCGGGCGCGAAGGCGCGCACCGTCCCGCCGATCCAGCCGAGACCCTTGTGCGTGCCATGCTCTTCGCCCGCGTCGGCGAGCAATTGCATGCCGACGCAGATGCCGAGGAACGGCACGCCGTCGCCACGCACGCGCCAGCCCATCGCCTCGACCAGCCCGTCGATGGCTGAAAGGCCGTTCATGCACGAAGCGAACGCCCCGACGCCGGGCAGCACGATGCGGTCGGCCTTGGCCACGACATCGGGATCGGCGGTGACGGCGACATTGTCCGCGCCTGCCGCGACGAGCGCATTATGCACCGAGCGAAGATTGCCTGCGCCATAGTCGATCAGGGCAATCACGCTCATGGACGGCTCCTAGAGCACACCCTTGGTCGACGGGATCGCGTCGCCCTTGCGCGGGTCGATCTCGACCGCCTGGCGCAGTGCACGCGCCAGCGCCTTGTACATGCTCTCGGCGATATGGTGGTTGTTCTCGCCATAGAGGGTTTCGATGTGCAGCGTGATCCCGGCGGCCTGCGCGAAGCTGGCGAACCAGTGCGGGAACAGCTCGGTATCCATCTCGCCGAGCCGCGGCTGCGAGAAACCCGAGTTCCAGACGCAGTGCGGCCGCCCCGAAATGTCGAGGATGCAGCGCGTCAGCGTCTCGTCCATCGGCGCATGCGCCTCGCCATAGCGGGCGATGCCGCGCTTGTCGCCGAGCGCCCTGGCCACCGCATCGCCCAGCGCGAGCGCCGAATCCTCTACCGTGTGGTGCTGGTCGATGTGCAGGTCGCCCTTCACCGTCATCGAAATGTCGATCAGCGAATGGCGCGACAGTTGCTCGATCATGTGGTCGAGAAAGCCGATGCCGGTCGATACCGAATAGGTGCCGCTGCCGTCGAGATCGACGGTGATCGCGATATCGGTTTCCCTGGTCGTGCGCTGGACAGAGGCGGTTCGCATGGCCGACGCCATAGCAGCGACTTTTCGCGTTGCAAGGCGACTCTCCGCTCTCGACCCCCCTTGACCATCGCCCGCGCGCCGTTCATCCCCCTCGCCCATGAGTGACGAAGTCCGCGACAGCCTGATTCCCTATGACGAGATCGTGCAGGACGCCCTGCGCGCCGTGGTCGGCCGCGTGCTGTCGCAGATCGTCGGATCGGACAGCCTGCCCGGCGAGCATCATTTCTATATCACCTTCAAGACGCAGGCGCCGGGCGTGTCGATCCCCGCGCATCTGGTCGCCAAGTTCCCCGACGAAATGACGATCGTGCTCCAGAACCGCTTCTGGGACCTGAAGGTCGAATCGGATCATTTCAGCGTCGGCCTGTCGTTCAACCAGACGCCGTCGATGTTGGTGATCCCCTATGCGGCGATCACCGCCTTCGTCGATCCATCGGTCGATTTCGGGCTCCAGTTCCAGGTCAGCGACGAGGATATGGAAGCGCCCGAACCGCATGACGAAGCCCATAACGACCGCCCCGACGTATCGGCCGAGGACGGGTCGAACGTGGTGACCGTGGACTTCGGCAAGAAGAAATAGCGCCGTGGCCGACAACTGGCCGCCATCGCGCTTCTGGCAATATTGGGCCCTTGCGGGCATGGTCGTGCTGACCGCCGCCTTCTGGTGGGGGGTCGAGGGCTATGCCTTGTTCGAGGGGCCCTATCCCCGCGGGCAGATCGCCGACGGGCTGCTGCGCTTCAGCCTGCTGGTGCTGACCCCGGCGCTGGTGCTGGTCTGGATCGTCGCCGCCTGGCTGCGCGCGCGGGTCGGCGAGCGCGGTTTCTGGAAGCTGCTCAGCCTCGTCGCGCTGATCTGGGCCGGGGCGGTGATGGTGACGAGGATATTGATCCTATGAGCGACACGCGGATCGAAAGCGACAGCCTGGGCGAGATCGCGGTGCCCGCCGACGCCTATTGGGGCGCGCAGACGCAGCGGTCGATCGAGAATTTCCCCTTCGGCGCGCGCGAGCGGATGCCGGTCGGGATCGTCCACGCGCTCGCGCTGGTCAAGCAGGCGGCGGCGCGGGTCAACCGCCGCCACGGCCTGTCCGCCGAAAAAGCCGACGCGATCGAGGCCGCTGCCGCCGAAGTCGCCGCCGGCGAGCATGACGACCAGTTCCCGCTCGTCATCTGGCAGACGGGCAGCGGCACCCAGAGCAACATGAACGCCAACGAGGTGATCGCCGGCCGCGCCAACGAGATGCTGACCGGCACGCGCGGCGGCAAGGTGCCGGTGCATCCCAACGACGACGTCAACCGCGGCCAGTCGTCGAACGACAGCTTTCCGACCGCGATGCACGTCGCCGCGACGCTGGCGATGCGCAGCCGCCTGCTGCCGGCGCTCGACGTGCTGATCGAGGCGCTGCGCGCCAAGGCGGAGGCGTGGGACGATATCGTCAAGATCGGCCGCACCCATCTGCAGGATGCGACGCCGCTGACGCTGGGGCAGGAATTTTCGGGCTATCACGCCCAGCTGCTTCTGTGCCGGACGCGCACCGAACCGCTGGTGCAGCATGCCCTGCCGCATCTCGCGCAGGGCGGGACCGCGGTCGGCACCGGGCTGAACGCCCCCGCGGGCTTCGCCGGGGATTTCGCGGCCGAGATGACCGCGATCACCGGCGTCGCCTTCGCAAGCGCTCCGAACAAGTTCGAGGCGCTGGCGAGTCACGACATGCTGGTCGACCTGTCGGGGCGGCTGAACACGCTCGCGGTCGCGCTGACCAAGATCGCCAACGACATCCGTCTGCTCGGTTCCGGCCCGCGCGCCGGGCTGGGCGAGATCGACCTGCCCGCGAATGAGCCCGGCAGCTCGATCATGCCGGGCAAGGTCAACCCGACCCAGTGCGAGATGTTGACGATGGTCGCGGCGCAGGTGATCGGCAATCATCAGGCGGTGACCGTCGGCGGGATGCAGGGGCATCTCGAACTCAATGTCTTCAAGCCGCTGATCGGCGCCAATGTGCTGCGCTCGATCGACCTGCTCGCGACCGGCATGGAAAGCTTCGCGACCCGCTGCGTCGCCGGGATCGAGCCGAACCGCCCGCGAATCGCCGAACTGGTCGAGCGCTCGCTGATGCTCGTCACCGCGCTGGCGCCCGAGATCGGCTATGACAACGCGGCAATGATCGCAAAACACGCGCACAAAACCGGCTCGACCCTGCGCGAGGCGGCGCTGGCGCTGGGTTTCGTCGATGCGGCGACCTTCGACCGGGTCGTCGACCCGCGCCATATGCTCGGTCCGGAACCCGAAGGCCGCGTCGCGGATTGATGGGGGAGGAAGGATCGTGAAGATGATGGGACGGATCGTCGGCGGCGTGCTCGGCAGCGCGATCGGGCGCCGCAAGAATAATCACCCGGTCGCAGGTGCCGTGATCGGCGCCGGGACGTTGTTCGTGGCGCGGCGGATGTTCCCGCAACGCTATGCCGTGCTCGCCGCGACCGCGGCCGCCGCCTACCTCACCAAGAAATGGGCCGACCGCGCCGAACAGCGCCGCGCCGCCGAGGAAGCGCATCGCATCGGCGACCGGCTGGCGCGCGAAGGCGTGGTCGACAGCTATGCCGGTATCGACAGCGCGGCGTCCGACGGCGAACAGCTCGGCGATGCCCTGCCCCCGGCGCTGCCGGTCGAAACGAATGGGCAGCCGTCGGTTCACTAAAACCGCTTCGTTATCGAAGATCAGCCCGCCTGCCAGTCCTTGATCGCCTCCACCGGCGAGACGAGCATCAGGACGTTGAGCGTCAGATTGTCGCGGATCGCGAACAGGGTGAACAATTCGAAGGCGATCGCAACGGCGACGGTCGTCTGCCAGCGCATCCGGCTCGCGGCGAGGAAGCCGAGCAGCATGAACGCCGCATCGCTCACCGAATTGAGCACCGAATCGCCCGCATAGCCATAGGCCATCGTCACCTCGCGATAACGGTCGATGATGATCGGCGAATTTTCGAGAATCTCCCACGCCCCTTCGATTCCGATCGCGACGGCGAGCGCGATCCACAGCGGCGCGCGCGGCATCAGCCAGCGCGACAGGCCATAGAAGAGGAAGCCGTGGATAACGTGGCTGAAGCTGTACCAATCCGAAATCTGCTGGCTGTTCTGGTTCGACTGGACGACCCCGTGCCACAGGCTGACGGTACCGCACGGACAGATCGGCGGGCGTCCCATCGCGATCAGGATCGCGGCGAGCAAGGTCAGCAGCGCGGCCGCGACCAGCCAACCTCTGCGCGTCATTCCCGCCATGATGCCCCTTCCCGCTTGACCGGCGCCCGCGCGCGCGCAATGAGCCCGCATGGCTGACAGCGTCCATCTTCACCGCCGCGGCGTGCTCTTCATTCTGTCGTCGCCTTCGGGCGCGGGCAAGACCACGATTTCGAAAAAGATGCTCGCCGCCGATCCCGACATCGCGCCGTCGATCTCCGCGACCACGCGGCCGATGCGCCCGGGCGAGCGCGACGGGGTCGATTATCATTTCGTCGATGTCGAAACCTTCAAGCAGATGGCCGCCGACGGCGAATTCCTCGAATGGGCGCATGTCTTCGGCCATCGCTACGGCACGCCGCGCGGGCCGGTCGAGGACCTGCTCGCCGCGGGCAAGGACGTGCTGTTCGACATCGACTGGCAGGGGGCGCAGCAGCTCTATCAGGAAGCCGGCCCCGACGTGGTGCGCGTGTTCATCCTGCCGCCGACGATGGCGGAACTCGAACGCCGGCTGCGGTCGCGCGGGACCGACAGCGACGAGGTGATCGCGGCGCGCATGGCGCGCGCGGCGAACGAGATCAGCCACTGGGACGGCTATGACTATGTGCTGATCAACGACGATGTCGAAGGCTGTTTCGATGAGGTGAAGGCGATCCTGCGCGCCGAACGGCTGAAGCGCCGCCGCCAGATCGGCCTGATCGGCTTCGCCCGCGACCTGATCCGATCGGTGCCCGAGGCGGACAAGAAGCTTTAATAGCGCTAGGCTCCGTCCTCCGTTCATCGTCACCCCGGATCAAGTCCGGGATGACGAAGGTCAGGCCAGATCGCTAAATCGGCCTAGCCAGATTCGCCTCCAGCTCCGCGACCATCTCCGCGCGCAGCGGCTTCGCCTCGCCGTCGGTGCGGCAGACGACGACGGTGTCGCAGGTCGCGATCGCGCGGCCGTTCTGGAACATCGCCTGGATGAGCGTCCAGCTCGACGTGCCGATGCGGCCGATGCCGGTCGCGATCTCGACGGGATCGGGGAAATTGCCCTCGGCCAGATAGTTGATCTCGACCGCGGCGACCATCATGCGTTCGTTCGCCGCACGCTCGCCCTGCGCGCGCAGGCGCCAGTTGAGCAGGACGCGGCCGCTTTCGAACAGCGCCGCGAAGGCCACGTTGTTGAGGTGGCCGTTGACGTCCATGTCCTGGAACCGCGTCTGGAATGTTTCGCAGACGGGGTAGCTGGCGGCATCGAGCCGCCAGCCTTCCGGTTTGGCCATATCAGCGCGGCGCCATGCGGATGCCGCCGTCGAGGCGGACGTCCTCGCCGTTGAAATAGCCGTTCTCGATCATGCAGAGCGCGAGGGTGGCATATTCGTCCGGATTGCCGAGCCGCTTCGGATTGAGCACCGAGGCGGCGAGCGCGTCGCGGACATTCTGCGGCGCGGCGCCGAGCAACGGGGTGTCGAAGATGCCCGGCAGGATGGTGTTCACGCGGATATTCTCGCTCGCGAGGTCGCGCGCGACGGGCAGCGTCATGCCGACGACCCCGCCCTTCGAAGCCGAATAGGCGGCCTGGCCGATCTGGCCGTCCTCGGCCGCGACCGAAGCCGTGTTGACGATCGCGCCGCGCTCGCCGTCCGCCATTGGGTCGAGCGTCATCATGCCCGCGGCCGACTTGGCGATGCAGCGGAAGGTGCCGACGAGGTTGATCTGGATGATCCAGTTGAAGGCGTCGAGCGGGAAATGCCTGATGCTGCCGTCTTCCTTGCTGCGGCTCGCGGTCTTGATCGCATTGCCGGTGCCCGCGCAGTTGACGAGGATGCGCTCCTGCCCGATCGCGGCGCGCGCCTTGGCGAAGGCGGCATCGACCGACGCGTCGTCGGTGACGTTGCATTCGCAGAAGACGCCGCCCAGTTCCTCGGCGATCGCCTTGCCCTTTTCTTCCTGAAGGTCGAAGATCGCGACCTTGACGCCCTTCGCGGCAAGCGCGCGCGCGGTGGCGGCGCCGAGGCCCGAGGCGCCCCCGGTGACGACGGCGGATACGGTGGAATCGAGTTTCATGGGTTTCTCCTGACTAAAGCCCCTCCCCTTCAGGGGAGGAGTTGGGGTGGGGGGTCGCAGGATGGAACGAGACCGCTTGGTCCACCCCGCTGCGACTAGGGAACAAGTTCCCAAGTCTCGCTGCCCCTCCCGCAAGCGGGAGGGGCTTTGAAAGCTTTACAGCCGCTCGACGATGGTGACGTTCGCCTGGCCGCCGCCTTCGCACATCGTCTGAAGGCCGTATTTGCCGCCCCGGGCATCGAGCACGCCGAGCAGCGTCGCCATCAGCTTCGCGCCGGTGGCGCCGAGCGGGTGGCCGAGCGCGATGGCGCCGCCGTGGACGTTGAGCCGCGCGGGATCGGCATCAAGATACTTGAGCCACGCGAGCGGCACCGGCGCGAACGCCTCGTTGACCTCATAGGCATCGATGTCGCCGATCTTGAGCCCCGCCTTCTTCAAGGCCTTTTCGGTCGCAAACAGCGGTTCCTCGAGCATGATGACCGGATCGCCCGCCGTCACCGACAGGTGATGGATGCGCGCGCGCGGGGTCAGACCATGATCCTTGAGCGCCTGTTCGGACACGACCAGCACCGCCGAGGCGCCGTCGCAGATCTGGCTCGACGTCGCCGCGGTGATCGTGCCGCCTTCCTGGAGCAGCTTGACCCCGGCGATGCTTTCGAGCGTCGCGTCGTGGCGGATGCCCTCATCGGCCTTGTGCCATTCCTTGCCGTCGGCGGTCTCGATCTCGACCGGAACGATCTCCCGATCGAACAGGCCCGCCTCGGTCGCCGCCTTGGCGCGGCGGTGGCTTTCGAGCGCGAAGGCGTCGAGGTCGGCCTTGGTGAAGCCGTGCTTCTTGACGATCATCTCGGCGCCCATGAACTGGCTGAACATGATGCCGGGATATTTCTCTTCGAGCCGCGGCGATTTGTAGTTGCCGAGCCCCTCCTTCATGAACAGCGTCGCGACGCTGCCCATCGGCACCCGCGTCATGCTCTCGATGCCGCTCGCCAGCACGACGTCCTGCGTGCCAGACATCACCGCCTGCGCCGCGAACATCACCGCCTGCTGCGACGAGCCGCACTGGCGGTCGATGGTGACCGCAGGGATGCTGTCGGGAAGCTTCGACGCGAGCACCGCATTGCGGCCGAGGTCCATCGTCTGCTGCCCGCCTTGCGACACGCAGCCGGTGATGACGTCCTCGATCACGCTGGTGTCGAAATCGTTGCGGTCGGCGATCGCGTCGAACACCGCTGCGCCGAGGTCGACGGGGTGGACACCGGCCAGCCGGCCGCCGCGGCGGCCGCCGGCGGTGCGGACGGCGTCTACGATATAAGCTGTAGCCATGGAGAATTCCTTTCTTGATCCCCCTCCCGCAGGCGGGAGGGGTTAGGGGTGAGCGCGAGCGGAGCGAGCATCCGGGGGTGAGATGGTCCACCCCGCTGCGACCAGGGAGCAAGCTCCCAGATCTCGCTGCCCCGCCCGCTTGCGGGCGGGGAAATCAGAGCTTCCGCCCGATCAGTTCCTTCATGATCTCGTTCGTTCCGCCGAAGATGCGCGTCACGCGCGCGGCGCGCCACGCGCGGGCGATCGGATATTCGTTCATGTAACCCGCGCCGCCGTGAAGCTGGAGGCACTTGTCCATCACCTCCCATTGCAGGTCGGTGTGCCACAGCTTCGCCGCGGCGCCTTCCTCCGGCGTCAATTCCTTCTTCATGTGGCGCGCGAGCGCCCAGTCGAGGTGCGCCCAGCCGACCTGCAGCTTCGCCTTGAGGTCGGCGAGAACGAAGCGGCTGTTCTGGAAATCGAGGATCGGCTTGCCGAACGCCTTGCGGTCGCGCGTATATTCGACGGTATCGTCGAACGCGCGCTGCGCCGAGGCTTGCGCGCTCACCGCGATCGAAAGGCGTTCCTGCGGCAGTTCGCTCATCAGATAGATGAAGCCCTGCCCCTCGTCGCCGAGGCAGTTGGTGATCGGCACGCGCACGTCGTTGAAGAAGAGTTCCGACGTGTCGGCTTCGTCCTGCCCGATCTTGTCGAGGTTGCGGCCGCGCTGGAACCCTTCGCGCTCCGCCTCGACGAGGATGATCGATACGCCCTTCCACGCCGGCTGCACATCGGTGTCGGTCTTGGCGCAGACGAGGATCAGGTCGGCGTTCTGGCCGTTGGTGATATAGGTCTTCGACCCGTTGATGACATAGTGATTGCCGTCCTTCTTCGCGGTCGTGCGCATCCCCTGAAGGTCGCTGCCGGTGCCCGGTTCGGTCATCGCGATCGCGGTGACGACCTCGCCCGCGACCATCTTGGGCAGCCAGTGCTTCTTCTGCTCCTCGCTGCCGTAGCGGACGATATAGTTGGCGACGATGTCCGACTGGAGCGAGAAGCCCGTGGTCACGCGGCCGTAATAGGCGCTTTCCTCGTCGACGATGGCGTTATAGCCGAAGTCGAGGCCAAGCCCGCCATATTCCTCCGGCACCGTCGGGCACAGCATCCCGATCTCGCCCGCCTTGGGCCACAGCGCCTTGGGGACGATGCCGTCCTCGGCCCATTTCGCCTGGTTGGGGGCGACTTCCTTTTCGAGAAACTGGCGAACCGTCGCGCGGAACGCTTCATGGTCCTCGGTATAAGCGGTGCGCGACAGATGATCGAGCGACATGGGTCTTCCTTTCCTGAGGGCGGCCGAGCGTTATCGGGGAGTCGGTCCGCGCAAGAACGGGCGCGCCGCGGCACGCCCTTCGCCGACCAATGGACCTTACGTTTACGTCCACGTCAAGTAGAAATGCCGCTACGGCACGAAACTCCTTCGTCGAGCGGATTTGCCGGTGCCGGGCGGCGACGCTATGCCATTGCTTATGGTCGAATTGCTCCTCGACGCCCACGCGCTGCTCGGCGAGTCGCCGCGCTGGCACGCGGGCGAATCGCGCCTCTATTGGGTCGATATCGACGCGCACCGCATCCACCGCACCGACCCGACGACGCGACGGACCGAGACGATGCAACTCGACGGGCCGGTCGGCTGCATCGCGCCGCGCGCGGGCGGCGGGCTGGTCGCAGGCCTGAAGGGCGGCTGCGCGCTGATCGACGTCTGGGGACGAGCGCCGCGCCCTTTCGGTCAACAAGTGCTCGCGGACATTCCCGAGCAGCGCTTCAACGACGGCTGCGTCGATGCCGCCGGGCGCTTGTGGGTCGGCAGCGTGACGCGCGACAAGACGAACCCGGCCGCCTCGCTCTATCGGCTCGACCCCGACGGGTCGCTGACGAAAATGCTCGGCGGCCTGCTGACGAGCAACGGCGCCGCATTCAGCCCCGACGGACGGACTTTCTATCACGCCGACACGCCGACGCACGCGCTGCGCGCCTATGCCGTCGATCCGGCGACCGGTATGCTGGGCGAGGGGCGGCTGTTCCACCAGTTCGAGACAGGCACCGGCCGCCCCGACGGCGGCACCGTCGATGCCGAAGGCTGCTATTGGTCGGCGCTGTGGGACGGCTGGCGCGTCGTGCGCCTGTCGCCGGCCGGCGAACTGCTCCAGACCGTCGAGCTGCCGGTGCAGCGCCCGTCGATGATCGCGCTGGGCGGCGCCGACATGCGCACCGCCTTCGTCACCAGCGCGGGCAAGGCGCTGTCCGACGAAGAACGCCGCGAGCAGCCGCACTCGGGCGGCCTCTTCGCCTTTCGCGTCGACGTGCCCGGCCTCATCCAGCCGGGCTTCGCCGGTTGACCGCCGCCTTGCATCGCCGCGCGGTCCCGGGTTAAGGCTCCCCCATATGGTTTCGCCCGAAACCAAAGTTCCCGGGAGATGACCGATGATGCCGCGCCCAGCGCCCCCTCTCGCCCGCCGCCTGTCGATGCTGCTCGCATCCACCGCGCTGGTTGCGGGTTATGCCAGCATGGACAGCCAGATGAGCAAAGCCACCGCCGCCGAACCCGCCGCCGCTCCGGCCGCGGCCACCCCTGCCGCCGACAACCCGATGCTTGCGCCGTGGACCGGCCCCTTTCAGGGGGTGCCGCCGTGGGACAAGCTCGATCCCGAGCTGTTCCCCGACGCCTTCCAGAAGGCGATGGCCGAAACGCGCGCCGAGGTCGAGGCGGTGATCGCCAACCCCGAAGCGCCGACGTTCGAGAATACGCACGTCCCGATGCAGCTCGCGGGCGACACGATGGACCGCGTCTATGCGCTGTGGGGCGTGCAGACGTCGAACAAGTCGAACGACCGCGTCGAGGCGATCGACGCCGAATGGAGCCCGAAGCTTTCGACCTTCTTCACCGAGCTGTTCCTCGATCCGCGCCTGTTCGCCCGCTACAAGGCGGTCTATGACGCGCGGCATTCGAGCGGGCTCGACGCGCAACAGATCCGCATCGTCGAGCGCAGCTATGACGAGATGGTGCGCGACGGCGCCAGCCTGTCGCCCGTCGACAAGGCAAAGCTCGTCGACCTGAATGCAAAGCTCGAAGGACTGTTCTCGGCCTTCTCGTCGAAGCTGCTCGCCGACGAGAAACTCTATACCTTCGTCACCGACAAGGCCGAGCTGGCGGGGCTGGAACCCGCGTTCGTCGCCTCGCTCGCCGCGGCGGCCGAGGCGCAGGGCAAGCCCGGCCAATGGGCGATCAAGAACACCCGTTCGTCAGCGCAGCCCGTGCTTCAGAACGCCGCCAACCGGAGCTTGCGCGAAAAAGTGTGGCGCGCCTTCGTGAACCGCGGCGACAATGGCGACGCGAACGACACCAACGCGACGATCGCCGGGATATTGAAGCTGCGCCAGCAGCGCGCCGAACTGCTCGGTTTCCCGACCCACGCGCATTATCGCATGGCCGACACGATGGCGAAGACGCCCGAAAAGGCGATGGAGCTGATGATGAAGGTGTGGCCCGCCGCGGTCGCGCGCGTGCACGAGGAAGTCGCCGACATGCAGGCGATCGCCGACGCCGAGGCGAAGGCCGGCAAGGGTCCGAAGATCACCATCGAGCCATGGGACTATCGCTATTATGCCGAGAAGGTCCGCAAGGCGAAATACGACCTCGATGAAAGCGAGGTGAAGCCCTATCTCCAGCTCGACAAGCTGCGCGACGCGATGTTCTGGTCGGCGGGGCGGCTCTACGACCTCGGCTTTCGCGAGAATACGGGCACCATCCCCATCTTCGATCCCAAGGTGAAGACCTTCGAGGTCACCAACCTCAAGACCGGCGCGAACATCGGCGTTCTCTATCTCGACAATTTCGCGCGCGACGGCAAACGATCGGGCGCGTGGATGACCACCTATCGCAGCCAGCAGACATTGGGCGGCGACCGCAACGTGCTGGCGTCGAACAACAATAATTTCACCGAAGCCGCGAAGGGCGAACCGACGCTGGTCAGCCTCGACGACGCGACGACGCTGTTCCACGAATTCGGCCACGGCATCCACTATCTGCTGCAGCATGTGACCTATCCGGCACTCGGCGGCGTGCCGCGCGATTTCGTCGAGTTTCCGAGCCAGGTGAACGAGAATTGGCTGATGACGCCCGAGGTGCTGTCGACCTATGCGACGCACTATCGGACGGGCGAGCCGATCCCGCAGGCGCTGGTCGACAAGATCCTGGCATCGGCGAAATTCAACCAGGGGTTCGAGACGGTCGAATATCTGGCGAGCGCGATCGTCGACATGAAGCTGCACGACCGCAAGACCCCCGTCACCGACATCGACGCGTTCGAGCGCGAGACGCTGGCCGAGATCGGCATGCCGAAGGAAATCGTCATGCGGCACCGGCTGCCGCAGTTCGGCCACCTGTTCAGCTCCGACAGCTATTCGGCGGGCTATTACAGCTATCTGTGGTCCGAAACGATGGACGCCGACACCTGGGCGGCCTTTACCGAAGCAGGCGGACCATGGGATCGCGGCGTCGCCGACCGGTTCCGCACCATCCTGCTGATGACCGGCAACGAAACCGACCGCGCCGACGCCTATCGCGCCTTCCGCGGTCGCGACCCGGACGTGAAGGCGCTGCTGCACAAGCGCGGTTTTCCGACCGACTGACCGGCATTCCGCCGCGAAGCAAAGGGGGCCTTCGCGCGCCCTTTGTCCTGTTGTATCGTCCGGCGGGTCCACGTTCGTGACCGCCAGGGCGATCTGGAATGGAATGGCGGGTTTCGACGTTTCTTCTCCCCTCCCGCAAGCGGGAGGGGTCGGGGGTGACAAGTTCGCGAGTCTCGCTGCCCCTCCCGCTTGCGGGAGGGGGAACCGGTGCATGGCTCAGACGGCTTCCTGCCCCCAAACCGCCATCACCACCGCCCCACAAATCCAATTGACGCCGGCCAGATGCGATATAAATATGATGTCATCTTTATATCGGAGGGTGCCATGGGTGATTCGTATGTGACGGCCGCGCTCAACCCAACGCGCGAGGTGCGCGCGGCGACGGCGAGCGGCTATCTGATGCTGTTCGTTTGGCTCGTCCTGCTCGGCATCGCGATCTGGGCGGGGGTGAGCAACGCCACGGGGACCGAAGCGTCGTGGAAATGGGTGCTGCTGGCCGTTTCGGCGATTGCCGGCACGCTGATCCTCTGCGGCTTCTACCTTATCAATCCGAACGAGGCGGCAGCGATCCAGCTTTTCGGCAGCTACAAGGGCACCGACCGCGAGACCGGGCTGCGCTGGGTGCTGCCGTGGCTGACGCGCCGCAAGATCGCGGTGCGCGCGAACAACGTCATCTCCGACAAGATCAAGGTCAACGACCTGCGCGGCAATCCCATCGAAATGGCGGCGCAGGTGGTATGGCGCGTCACCGACACCGCGCAGGCGCTGTTCGACGTCGAGGATTACAAGGGATTCGTCCTCGCGCAGATCGAGGCCGCGGTGCGGTCGATCGGATCGCGCTACCCCTATGACGACATCGAGCATCAGGAAGTGACGCTGCGCGGCAACCATGACGAGGTCGGCGCCGAATTGCGCAAGGCACTGATCGAACGGCTGGCGGTCGCCGGCATCACCGTCGACGAATGTGGCCTGACCCACCTTGCCTATGCGCAGGAGATCGCAGGCGCGATGTTGCGCCGCCAGCAGGCCGAAGCCGTGATCGCGGCGCGCCGGAAGCTGGTCGAAGGCGCGGTGACGATGGTCGAGATGGCGTTGCAGCATCTGTCGGAGAAGGACGTCGTCCATCTCGACGACGAGCGCAAGGCGGCGATGGTGTCGAACCTGATGGTGGTGCTGTGCGGCGAACGCGACACCCAGCCCGTCGTCAACACCGGGTCGCTCTATTGATTTGCAAGGATCGTTCGTGTCGAGCTCTTCGACGGCCTTAGCCGGCGCTCGGGGCCCGATGCGAACGGGAATTGAGGTTTGTTCCCATGCCCGCGTCGCCCAAAAAAGCCTTTGCCCTCCGCCTCGATCCCGCGCTTTATGCGGCGATCGCGCGGCTGGCCGCGGCCGAGTTGCGCAGCGCCAATGCCGAGATCGAGATATTGCTGCGCGAGGCGCTCGCCCGGCGCGGCGTGGCGGTGAAGCAGTCGGAGGGCCCGCGGCGCGGGCGCCCGCCCAGGACCGGGGACTGACAGTCGCCGAAGGCGACCGGGCGCACGGCCGCTTGCTCCCCATCGGCTAGATGGTTAAGGCCGGTCGTCATGACCGCCGCACCCTCCGTCCGCATCGCCCCCTCGATCCTCAGCGCCGATTTCGCGAAGCTCGGCGAAGAGGTGCGCGCGATCGAGGCGGCGGGCGCCGACTGGGTTCACATCGACGTGATGGACGGCCATTTCGTTCCCAATCTGACGATCGGGCCGATGGTGGTGAAGGCGCTGCGGCCGCATTCGGCCCTGCCCTTCGACGTGCATCTGATGATCTCGCCGGTCGACGGCTTCCTCGACGCCTTCGCCGCGGCGGGCGCCGACATCATTACCGTCCATCCGGAAGCGGGACCGCACATCCACCGCAGCATCCAGCACATCAAGTCGCTGGGCAAGCAGGCCGGCGTCTCGCTCAACCCCGCGACCCCGGCGAAGATGCTCGACTATCTGATCGACGAGATCGACCTTGTCCTGATCATGAGCGTCAACCCGGGTTTCGGCGGCCAGAGCTTCATTTCCAGCCAGCTCCGCAAGATCGAAGCGGTGCGCAGGATGATCGACAAGTCGGGCCGCGACATAAGGCTGGAGGTCGACGGCGGCATCGACGCGGGCACCGCGCCGCTCGCGATCGCGGCGGGCGCCGACGTGCTCGTTGCCGGCACCGCGACCTTCCGCGGCGGGCCGGACGCCTATGCCGACAATATCCGGCGCCTGCGCGGCGCCTGAGCGATGGAGGGGAGACCGTTGACCGTTGCCCCCATCGACCCGACCCCCGATGCGGGCGAAGACACGCCGCCGCTCGACGACTCGATCGAGCCCGGCAAGCGGCTGATCCGCCTGCCCGCCGACAAGGGGCTGTCGCTCGGCGACCGCATCGCCAACCAGATCACGCGGCTGACGTGGCGCACCCCGCTGCACGCCTTCCGCCTCAAGGGGCGCTTTCCGCTCAAGCTGCTCGGCGTGCCCGAGGACCCGGTTCCCGGCGACACGCGCGCGGGCACAGCGATCCGCGCCGGCCATTTCCTCCATCGCGGGCTCAGGCTGCCGCTCGCCACGCTCGATTTCACGGCGCTGGGCGTCGCGCCGAGCTTTGCCGATCACATCCACAGCTTTGCGTGGCTGCGCGACCTTGCCGCCACCGGGACGCGCGCCGACGGTGCGGCGATCGCGGAGGCGATCGTGCGCCAATGGCTCGCGGTCCATGGCGAGACGGTCAGCGAACCGGCGTGGAAAGCCGACAATACGGGGTGGCGCATCCTGTTCTGGGCTGCGCACGCGCCGCTGATCCTGTCGTCGAGCGATCTCGTCTATCGCTCCGCCGTGCTCAACCACCTCGCCCGCGCGGCGCGGCATCTCGACCGCGTCGCCGACAAGACGCGCCCCGGCGTCGAGCAGATGGTCGCCTGGATCGGCGTCGTCGCCGCCTCGCTGCTGATGCCCGGCGGCGAACCGCGACAGGTGTTCGGCGAAGCGGGATTGCGCAAGGTCATCGAGACGAGCTTCTACGCCGACGGCGGCAATATCGCGCGGTCTCCGCAGGCGCAGCTCGATGCGATCATGGCGCTGTCGATGCTTGCGCGCATATACGACATGCGGCGGATCGACCTGCCGCCCTTCCTGCACGAGGTGCTGGCGCGCGCGGTTCCGGCGCTGCTCGGGATCGTCCACAGCGACGGCGGCATGGGAAGCTGGCAGGGCAGCGGCGCGACGCCGGCCGAAACGATCGCGGCAATCGTCGCGGCGAGCGGCGTGCGCACCCGCCCGCTCAAACAGGCGCGCGACTGGGGCTATCAGCGGCTCGTCGCGAACAAGGTCGTGCTGCTCGCCGACGCGGCGCCGCCGCCGATCGCGCGCGTGACCGAGGCGGGCTGCGCCTCGACCCTGGCATTCGAGCTGAGCGACGGGGCCGAACGCATCGTCGTCAACTGCGGCGGCGCGGCGCTGACCGGCGCGACGATCCCCACCGAACTGGCGCGCGGGCTGCGCACCACCGCCGCGCATTCGACGCTGGTCGTTGCCGACAGCAATTCGACCGCGATCCTGCCCAACGGCTCGCTCGGCAAGGGGGTGACCGAGGTCGAGCTCGACCGGCACGAAACCCCGCAGGGCAGCCGGCTGGAAATGAGCCACGACGGCTATGCGCGGCGCCACGGGCTGATCCATCGCCGCCTGCTGATCCTCTCCCCCAACGGGCGCGAATTGCGCGGCGAGGACATGCTGCTCCCCGCTCCGCGCAGCCGCCGCAAGGGCGACAAGCATTTCGCGCTGCGTTTCCATCTCGGCCGCAACATTTCCGCCAGCCTGACCGCCGACCGGCTCGGCGCGCTGCTGCGCATCGCCGGCGGGCCGCTGTGGCAGTTCCGCGCCTCCGAGGGCACGCTCGCGGTCGAGGAAAGCCTGTGGGTCGACGGCGAGGGCCGCCCGCATCCCACCGAACAGCTCGTCGTCACCGGCAGCGCCCCCGCCGGCGGCGTCAGCATCGGCTGGATCTTCAAGCATATCGGGTAAGCGGCTTCCATCGCGGTGAGCCTTGAATTTGCGCTAGGACCAATCGACATTCAGCTCTGGCGGCCTGCAAATGGCGGCTTTTCGCGCTTCCGCTGCTCACGTGCCGTCAGCACGCTGCGCTCCGAGTCGCGAAAAACCACCATTTTCGCCTCGCCATCTTCTGAATGTCGATTGGTCCTAGGTTTCGTTTACATTCAGGATTTCCATTGGCGCAGGATTGTGATTCAAGCTGCTGGCTGTTTGGAGGTCGGCATGGATGGATCGACAGGAAGTAA
>NZ_MEFH01000090.1:0-20313 GCF_001725095.1 Sphingopyxis sp. SCN 67-31
GGCGCTCGACCGCTTCGAGCTCGAAGGGCTCGGCCACAATATCGATTTCGTCTCGGCGATCATGCAGCACCCGCGCTTCCGCTCGGGCGAGCTGACGACGGGTTTCATTGCCGAGGAATATCCGGAAGGGTTCCACGGCGCGCCCGCCGACGAAGCGGTGACGCGCGCGCTGGCGGCGATCGCGGGCTTCATGGCGAGCGCCGAGGCCGATCGCGCGCGGCGCGTCGACGGTCAGCTCGGCGACCGGCTCGATCCGCCCGCCAAATGGCAGGTGACGATCGGCGACGCGAGCCACAAGGTGAAGCTCGGCCGCAAGCATATCAAGGTCGACGGCGAGAAGGTCGACATCGCGCTCGAATATACGCCGGGCGACCGGCTGGTCGTCGCGGAGATCGACGGCAGCGAACTGGCGGTGAAGGTGGCGAAGACGCGCACCGGCTGGCGGATGACGACGC
The DNA here is from genome assembly GCF_001725095.1 of Sphingopyxis sp. SCN 67-31. Classification (NCBI taxonomy): domain Bacteria; kingdom Pseudomonadati; phylum Pseudomonadota; class Alphaproteobacteria; order Sphingomonadales; family Sphingopyxidaceae; genus Sphingopyxis; species Sphingopyxis sp. SCN 67-31. The sequence continues at coordinate 456 of NZ_MEFH01000090.1, forward strand.
GCGGGGCCATCCACGACGTGCGCGTGCTGCCGTGGCATGTCGCGCCGCTGGCGTCGCACATGATCGAGAAGGTGCCGCCCGACCTGTCGAAATATCTGATCTGCCCGATGCCGGGCCTGCTCGTCGCGCTGCACGTCGGCGAAGGCGACAGCGTCGAGGCGGGCCAGCCGCTCGCGACGGTCGAGGCGATGAAGATGGAGAATATCCTGCGCGCCGAAAAGACCGGCGTGGTGAAGAGCGTCAACGCCGCGCAGGGCGACAGCCTGGCGGTCGACGCGGTGATATTGGAGCTGGAGTGATTCTCCAATTCCGTTCGTGCCGAGCTTGTCGAAGCACCGTCCTTCCTTCTACGGCATTGAAGAGAAGAACGGCCCTTCGACAAGCTCAGGGCGAATGGAGTTTGTTGAATGCACATCAACCACGATCAAGGGGCGGGAGCCGCCAACCCGATCACCTTCGACGATTTCCTCCGCGTCGACATCCGCATCGGCACGATCGTCGCGGCCGAGCCTTTCCCGGAAGCACGCAAGCCCGCGTATAAGCTGAAGATCGATTTCGGTCCCGCGATCGGCGTGAAGAAGAGCAGCGCGCAGATCGTGTCGCGCTACGCGCTCGAAGAGCTGCCGGGGCGGCAGGCCGCGGCGGTGGTCAACTTCCCGCCGCGCCAGATCGGCAAGTATATGTCCGAGGTGCTGACGCTGGGCTTCGCCGACGACGAAGGCGCGGTGATCCTCTTCGCCCCCGACCGCCCGGTACCGAACGGGTCGCGGCTGTTCTGACGCGCCTCAATCGTCGATCAGCGCCACCGCCCTGATCCACCCGGCGCTCGCGCGTTCGATCTTCACCGGGAAGCAGGAGAGCGTCCAGCCGGTCGGGGGCAGGGCGGCCAGGTTGGTCAGCTTCTCGATCTGGTAATAGGGCCTGATCCGTCCCGCCTTGTGGCCTTCCCAGATGATCGACGGGTTGCGCGTCTCGGCCCAGCGCCGCGCGGTGTGGCTGAACGGCGCGTCCCAGCTCCACGCGTCGGTGCCGACGACCTGCACGCCGCGCTCGGTCAGCCAGAGCGTCGCCTCGGCGCCCATGCCGCAACCCTGATCGGTGAAATCGGCGGTGCCGTAGATCGCGCCCGACTGGACGAGCACGATGTCGAGCGGCTGGAGCGCATGGCCGATGCGCGCGAGTTCGGCCTCGACCTCGGCGGCGCCGACGACATGGCCCGCGGGCCGGTCGGAGAAATCGAGCTTCACGCCGGGGCGGAAGAACAGGTCGAGCGGCGCCTCGTCGATGCTCGGCGCCGCGCGCGCGCCGCTGTCGGTCGTCGAGTGGAAATGCCACGGCGCGTCCATGTGCGTGCCGTTGTGCGTCGACAGCGTCAGGCTCTCGACCGCCCAGCCTTCGCCGTCGGGCAGGTCTTCGCGCGTCAGGCCGGGAAAGAACAGCGCGATCTGCTCCCACGTCGTCTCGTGGGTCATATAGCTGATCTGCGGACGCATCACCGGCGGGTCGGACACGACGTCGTTGGTGATCGGGATCGAAAGGTCGATGAAGCGTGTCATCGCGCCAGTCTGCCATCAACGGGCGCTGGCGCCAAGAAGGCTTGCGCGGCGGCGCGGGGGAATTAGACAGGGGGCATAAGTTCGCCGCGAAGCGGGCGGGCAGGGGGGAGGCCTTCCGGGGAGGGGCGTCGTATCCTGCACGGGCCAGGGAGAGGATATGACCGATCAAGCCGCCGGCGCCGACCACGGCGCGGCCTATCAGCCGACCGCGAAGGATATTCGCATGGTCATCGCCGCCTCGTCGGCCGGGACCGTCTTCGAATGGTATGATTTCTTCATCTACGGCACGCTGGCGGCGATCATCGGCAAGGCTTTCTTTCCCAGCGATAACGCGACGCTGGAGGTGCTGCTCGTCTGGGCCGGCTTCGCGGTCGGCTTCGGCTTTCGGCCGCTCGGCGCGGTATTGTTCGGCTTTCTCGGCGACCGGCTCGGGCGCAAATACACCTTCCTGATCACCGTCACGCTGATGGGCGTCGCGACCGCCGGGGTCGGCATGATCCCGTCGGCCGCGACGATCGGCATCGCGGCGCCGGTGATCGTCATCCTGCTGCGCGTCCTCCAGGGCCTCGCGCTCGGCGGCGAATATGGCGGCGCCGCCATCTATGTCGCCGAACATTCGCCGCCCGAACGGCGCGGCTTCTATACCAGCTTCATCCAGGCGAGCGTCGTCGGCGGCTTCGTCCTCAGCCTGATCGTCGTGCTGGGATGCAAGGCGGCGATGTCCGACGCGGTCTGGGACGCCTGGGGCTGGCGCGTGCCCTTCCTGCTGTCGCTGCTGCTGCTCGCCATCTCGCTGTGGATGCGCCTGAAGCTGTCCGAAAGCCCGGTGTTCCGCGCGATGAAGGCGGAGGGCGAACTGGCGCGCAATCCGCTCAAGGAAAGCTTCACCTATCCGGGCAACAAGCTGCGCATCTTCGTCGCGCTGTTCGGCATCGCGGCGGGGCTGACGGTCATCTGGTACACCGCGATGTTCTCCGGCCTGTCGCTGCTCAAGGGACCGATGAAGGTCGAGGAGACCGCGGCGGAGATCATCGTCGGCACCGCCGCGGCGCTCGGCATGGGTTTTTTCCTGATCGCCGGCCATCTGTCGGACCGCATCGGCCGCAAGAAGCCGATCGTCTGGGGCTATGCCGCGACGCTCATGCTGCTCTTCCCGCTCTTCTGGCTGATGGGCGGCGCGGCCAATCCCGCGCTGCACCGCGCCGCCGAGCGCGCGCCGGTCGTGGTGACGGGGTCGCAGTGCAGCTTCGACCCGATGGCGAAGCAGCAGGCGACGGCGTGCGCGCGGACGCTGGGCGAACTCACCCGCCTCGGCGTGCCCTACAAGGTCGTCGCGAGCGGCAACACCTTCGACAGCGTCGACATCCACATCGGCGGCAAGCAGGTCGCGAGCGACGACCCGGCGCTGCTCAAGCCCGCGCTCGAGGCGATGGGCTACGACTTCGAACCGCAGGTCCCCGGCGCGGGCGGCATCGCGGTGATCCTGCTCGCGCTGCTCGGCCTCAGCGCGCTGTCGGGCTTCACCTATGGCCCCGTCGCCGCGCTGCTGGCCGAGATGTTCCCGCCGCACGTCCGCTATTCGTCGCTGTCGATCCCCTATCATATCGGGACCGGCTATTTCGGCGGCTTCCTGCCGCTGATCGCGAGCTATATCATCGCCCGGACCGGCGATGCCTATGCCGGGCTCTGGTATACGTGGGGGGTCGTGCTCGTCGCCTTCATCGTCTCTGCCGTCTGGCTGAAGGAACCCGACAAGGCGCAATGGGACAAGCCCGGCTGATACCGGCCCGTGCGCATGTTGCGATGCATCATAATTTGGTGCTAATGCCCGTCCTTACCCCTTTGACCCCTCAGGAGCGCGAGGCATCATGGCGAAGTCCAAGACGGCGGCGGACGGCGATGTCGTCACGATCAAGAAATATGCGAACCGCCGCCTCTACGATACCGAGCGGAGCTGCTACATCACGCTCGACGACCTCGGCGCCATGGTGCGCGACGGCCGCGATTTCCGCGTCGTCGATGCCAAGAGCGGGGACGACATCACGCACAATGTGCTGACGCAGATCATCATGGACACCGAAACGCGCGGCGAGACGCTGTTGCCGGTGAATTTCCTGCGCCACCTGATCGGTCTTTACGGCGACAAGATGCAGGGCGTCGTCCCGCAATATCTCGAAGCCTCGATGGCGGCCTTCCGCAAGAATCAGCAGGACGTGCGCTCGGCTTTCGAGGGGGCGCTGGGGTCGAAGAACCCGCTCGCCGAACTGACGCGCCGCAATCTCGAAATGTTCCAGCAGGCGGCGGGTGCGTTCATACCCGGCGCCGGCAAGGCGAGGGATGCGGAGATCGCGGCGCTGAAGGCCGAGATCGCCGAGCTCAAGGCCGAACTCGCCAGGAAGAAATAATCGGGGGCCTCTTGCCCCGCCAGGAACGAAAACAGGAACGATGATCAAGCATGCGCTCAGCGTAACCCGCCAGGCCGACTTCGCGGGCTGGTATCAGGATGTGATTGCGGAGGCTGACCTCGCCGAGGAATCGGGCGTGCGCGGCTGCATGGTCATCAAGCCGTGGGGCTATGGCATCTGGGAACGCATCCAGAAAGTGATGGACGCGGCGATCAAGGATGCCGGGGTCCAGAACTGCTATTTCCCGCTGTTCATCCCGCTGTCCTTCTTCGAGAAGGAGGCCGATCATGTCGACGGCTTCGCCAAGGAGATGGCGGTCGTCACGCATCATCGCCTGATCGCGGACGGTAAGGGCAAGCTCGTTCCCGACCCCGAGGCGAAGCTGGAGGAGCCGCTGATCGTCCGCCCCACGTCGGAGACGGTGATCGGCTCGGCGATGAGCCGCTGGGTGCAAAGCTGGCGCGACCTGCCGCTGATGGTCAACCAGTGGGCCAATGTCGTGCGCTGGGAAATGCGCACCCGCATGTTCTTGCGCACCAGCGAATTCCTCTGGCAGGAAGGCCATACCGCGCACGCGACGCGCGAGGACGCGATGGCGGAGACGCTGCGCGCGCTCGAAATGTATCGCGCCTTTGCCGAGGAGGTGCTGGCGATGCCGGTGATCGCCGGAGAGAAGCCGGAGAACGAGCGCTTCCCCGGCGCGGTCGCGACCTATTCGATCGAGGCGATGATGCAGGACGGCAAGGCGCTGCAGGCCGGCACCTCGCACTATCTGGGCACCGGCTTCGCGGAGGCGGCGAACATCCGCTATCAGGACAAGGACGGCGGCCACAGCCTCTGCCACACGACGAGCTGGGGCACCTCGACGCGCATGATCGGCGGCGTCATCATGACGCACGGCGACGACGACGGGCTGCGCTGCCCGCCGCGCATCGCGCCCTATCAGATCGTCATCGTCCCGATGCTGCGCGACAATGACGAGGACGCCGCGATCCTCGATTATTGCCGCGCGCTCGAAACCGAACTCCGGGCGCTCGACGCCTTCCGCGAGCCGGTGCGCGTGCTGCTCGACGCGAGCGCGAACAAGGCGCAGGCCAAGCGCTGGGGCTGGGTCAAGAAGGGCGCGCCGGTCGTGCTGGAGATCGGCCCGCGCGACGTCGCCGGCGGCAATGTCGCGGTGATCCGCCGCGACCGCCTCTATCAGGACAGCGGCAAGCTCAACACGGCCTTCGTCGCGAAGGGTGATTTCGTCGCGGGCGCCGTGGCGATGCTCGAAGATATTCAGGCGAGCCTCCATGCCGAGGCAAAGCAGCGGCTCGACGCGAACATCCGCCGCGACGTCACCGACCTTGCCGCGCATTTCGGCGGCGACGACAAGTTCACCGGCTGGGTCGAAGTCCAATGGTCGCGGCCGACGGGCGCGGTGCTCGAAGGGATCGTCGAGCAGTTGAAGGCGCTCAAACTGACGATGCGCAACACGCCGCTGGACGCGGCGCCTGCCGACGGCGCCTGCTTCTTCACGGGCGAGCCCGCAGTCGAGCGTGTGCTGATCGGACGGACCTATTGATTTATTTCACGCGAAGACGCGAAGTCGCGAAGAGGTCGTGCTTGCCGCGAGGCGGCTTTCTCTTTCCGGCGCCGCGCCATGCCGCATCGAGGACGATGGGTAGGGGGCTGTCGGCCCGAGCGATCTTCTTCGCGTCTTCGCGTCTTCGCGTGAATCCATTGGACGACCCGCGATGAAAAAGCCCAAACCGCAACCCGGCCTGCCTTCTCGCGAGCAGATCCTCCGCTTCATCGAGGAAAGCGAGGCGGCGGTCGGCAAGCGGGAGATCGCGAAGCATTTCGCGGTGCGCGGCGCCGACAAGATCGCGCTGAAGGCGCTGCTCAAGGACATGACCGACGAAGGGCTCGTCGACATGGCGCCCGGCCGCGCCTTTCACAAGCATGGCGGGCTGCCCCGCGTCACCGTCTTCCGCATCGCGGCGGTGGAGGGTGATGCCGTCTGGGCGGTGCCCGAGCGGTGGGAAGCGAGCGGCCCGCCGCCGCGCGTGCGGGTGATGGAGAAGGGACGGCGCGGCGCGCTCGGCGTCGGCGACCGCATCCTTGCGCGCACCGAGGAGCGCGGCAGCGGCCATGTCGCGCATCCGATGAAAAAGCTCCAGTCGGGCGGCGAGAGCATCATCGGGGTGCTCGTGTCCGACATGGGACCGGGCGGCAAGCCGATGACCTGGCTGCGCCCCGCGGACAAGCGCGCGCGTTTCGATTTCGCGGTCGCCGAGATGGGCGACGCCGCGATCGGCGACCTCGTCCGCGCCGAACTGTCGGGGCGCGGCGCCGCGACGAAGGCGAAGGTGATCGAGCGCATCGGCGATCCGTTCGCGCCGCGCTCGCTGAGCATGATCGCCATCGCCCGGCACGAAATCCCGCATGTGTTCGGGGAGGAGACGCTGGCGGAAGCCGGGCGCGCGGCGAAGCTGCCGCTCACCCCCGACGGCCGCGAGGATCTGCGCGACCTGCCGATCGTCGCGATCGACCCGCGCGACGCGCGCGACTATGACGACGCGGTCTGGGCCGCGCCCGACAGCGACGAAACGAACAAGGGCGGCTGGCGCGCGATCGTCGCGATCGCCGATGTCAGCTATTATGTCCGTCCCGACGGTGCGCTCGACCGCGAAGCGCGGCGGCGCGGCAACAGCGTCTATTTCCCCGACCGCGTCGTGTCGATGCTGCCCGAAGCGCTGTCGGCGGGCGTCTGCTCGCTGAAGGCGGGCGAGGATCGCGCCGCGATGGCGTGCCATCTGACCGTCGACCGGCACGGCAAGGTGACGGCGTGGCGCTTCGCCCGCGCGCTGGTGCGGCTGCGCGCCAACATCGCCTATGAGGATGCGCAGGCGATGATCGATGCCGACAAGATCCTCCCCGGAACGGGGAGGGGGACCGCCGGCGAAGCCGGTGGTGGAGGGGGCAGGCGGCCAGACGCGCCGCCGCTTGATCCCGCTACCCCCCTCCACCATCCTGCGGATGGTCCCCCTCCCCGTTCCGGGGAGGAAATACTGCCCGCTCTGAAAAATCTCTGGGGCTGCTGGGCTCTGCTCGCGAAGGCGCGCGCTGCCCGCGCGCCGCTCGACCTCGATCTGCCCGAGCGGCAGGTGATCCTCGACGAGCAGGGCGGCATCGCGGAGATTCGCGTGCGCGAGCGGCTCGATGCGCACCGGCTGATCGAGGATTATATGATCGCGGCGAACGTCGCGGCGGCCAGGGCGCTCGAAGCGAAGAAATCGCTGGTCATGTACCGCATCCACGAGCCGCCGAGCCGCGAGAAGCTGGTCAGCCTCAAGGATTATCTCGACACCTTCGACCAGAGCTTCGCGCTGGGGCAGGTGATCACCCCCGCGGTGTTCAACCGGCTGATCGACGGCTTCTCGGGCGACGACCGCCTGCCCGAGATCATGGAGGCGATCCTGCGCAGTCAGACGCAGGCCTATTACGGCCCCGCCAACGCCGGCCATTTCGGCCTCGCGCTCGGCAGCTATGCGCATTTCACCTCGCCGATCCGCCGCTATGCCGACCTGATCGTTCACCGCGCGCTCGTCGATGCCTGGCGGCTCGAGACGCCGGGCAAGCCGAAGGACCTGCCCGCGCGCACCGGGCTGGGCGAGGCCGACCGCAAGGGACTGTCGCGGATCGGCGAGGCGATCAGCGCGCTCGAACGCCGCGCGATGGAGGCCGAGCGCGAGACCGTCGACCGCTATGTCGCAGCATGGCTGGCGACGAAGGTCGGGGAGATCGTGCCGGCGCGGATCACCGGAGTGCAGCCCTTCGGCTTCTTCGCGACGGTCGACGGGCTCGGCGGCGACGGGCTGGTGCCGGTGTCGACGCTGGGCAGCGAGCGCTTCTTCTATGACGAAGCGGCGCGGACGCTCGACAGCGAGCATGGCCGGGTGAGCTATGGCGTCGGCCAGCGGCTCGACCTGCGCCTGATGGAGGCGAACCCGATCAGCGGCGCGCTGCGCTTCGAACTGCCCGACGCCGAGGATCGCCCGCCGGCGAAACGCCCGCCGCGCCGCGACGGCAAGGGTCGGCATCCGGTCGGCCGCCGCGGGCGCCCGGCGAACATCCGGCATCAGGGGCGGCGGCGCTGAGGCGCAAGATCGTTACGCCGAAAGGTTGCAAAGCATCGCGGCCGCGCGCACGATCCTGCGCGGAAGACATCGACATCAAGGGGGTTCGCATGGTCCGCTCGTTCCTGTTCATGACCTTGTCGGCGGTCGCGCTGGCCGGCGCGTCACTGACCGGCGCGGCCGAGGCGCCCAGGTCGACACCGACCGCGAGCGACATTCCGGACAGCTTCACGATCCCCAGCGACCACGCCGATTGCGACAAGCGCGTCGAGATGATCCCGATGCGCGACGGTACGCGCCTCTATACCGTCATCGTCGTGCCCAAGGGGGCGAAGGACGCCCCGATCGTCCTCACCCGCACCCCCTATAACGCCAAGGGCCGCGCGAACCGCATGGACAGCGCCAGCATGCTGTCGACCCTGCCGCTCGCCGACGAGATGTTCGTGAAGGACGGCTATATCCGCGTCTATCAGGACGTCCGCGGCAAATATGGGTCGGAGGGCGATTATATCGTCAACCGCCCGCCGGTCGGCCCGCTCAATCCGACCAGGGTCGATCACATCACCGACGCGTGGGACACGATCGACTGGCTGGTGAACCGCAGGAACCTGCCCGAATCGAACGGCCGCGTCGGCATGATCGGATCGTCCTACGAAGGCTTCACCGTCGTCATGGCGCTGCTGAACCCGCATCCGGCGCTGAAGGTCGCGGCGCCCGAAAGCCCGATGATCGACGGCTGGATGGGCGACGACTGGTTCCATCACGGCGCCTTCCGCCTCGCCAACATCGCGTGGATCGGCGGCCAGACGGGCTACAAGGCGGAGGGCAAGGTGCCGTCCACCGGCGGCTATGACGACTATGACAATTTCCGTCGCGGCTCGGCGAACGATTGGGCGAAGGCGGTCGGATACGACCAGCTGCCCTTCTGGCAGAAGATGCTGAAGCACGTCGCCTATGACGATTTCTGGCAGCAGCAGGCGCTCGACAAGCTCGTCGCCGCGAACCCGTCGAACGTCCCGACGCTGTGGGAGCAGGGATTGTGGGACCAGGAGGACATGTATGGCGCGATCACGACGTGGGAGGCGCTGAAGGCGAAGGGCCGGATGGGGAATAATTTCCTCGTCATGGGCCCGTGGCGCCACAGCCAGGTCAATCGCGAGGGGCGCTCGCTCGGCCCCTTCCAGTGGGACGGCGACACCGCGGCGCAGTTCCGCGAGGACATGGTGCTGCCCTTCTTCAACCATTATCTGAAGGACGGTCCGCCGGTCGCGATGCCCGCCGCCGCGATCTACAACACCGGCGAGAATCGCTGGGACCGTTTCCGCACCTGGCCGCTTGCCTGCGAAAGCGGATGCCAGGCGCCGCTGACTCCCATCTATGTCGGCCCCGACGGAACGCTCGGCTTCGCGCCGCCGCAGCCGGGCAGCACCAGCTATATCGCCGACCCGGCGAAGCCCGTGCCGCACCTGCCGCGCCCGGTGAACTTTCGCGACGGCCGCTGGGGCGACTGGCTGGTCAGCGACCAGCGCCACGTCGACGGCCGCCCCGACGTGCTGACCTGGCAGACCGACGTGCTGACGGCGCCGGTGCGCGTTTCGGGCGCGCCGCTGGCGAACATCTTCGCGCAGATCACGGGTTCGGACGTCGATTTCATCGTCAAGCTGATCGACGTCTATCCGGCCGAGGTCGCGGCGAAGCCCGAAATGGGCGGCTATCAGCTCGCGATCAGCCAGGACATCTTCCGCGGCCGCTATCGCGACAGCTTCGCGCAGCCGACCGCCATCCCCTCGGGCGTCACCCAGACGTACAAATTCCGCCTGCCGACCGTGAACCATGTGTTCCAGCCCGGGCATCGCATCATGGTGCAGATCCAGTCGAGCCAGTTCCCGCTCTACGACCGCAATCCGCAGACCTTCGTCCCCAACATCTTCCTCGCGCGGCCCGAGGATTACCGGAAGCAGGAGGTGACGATCCTGCAGGGCGGCGACACCGCGAGCGGCGTGCTGCTGCCCGTGGTGCCGGTTGATCAGTCGGCGGCCAAAGTGGCGCGATAGGGGCGATCGGCTCGCGCCCGGAACCCGGTCGGAAGCATTCTCCAGCCGTTCCACGGCGAAAGCCGGGGGCCACGCGGAGCGGCGCCATGCCATCTACGCCCCGGCTTCTTTACATCCGAAAAACGCCAGACTCTGATGATTTTGGATTGACCCGCTTCGTCATTGCGACCCCGGACCTGATCCGGGGGAAGCAATCCAGAGCGGTTACCGCCCACTCTGGATTGCCGCGCGGCTTCGCCGCTCGCAATGACGAGGCCATCTGATGTCATCCGAGTCTAGAGTATCGAGCCTTTAATCTGAATCCCTGTTCCGTTCGTGTCGTGCGAAGTCGAGACACCCATCGACCTTGCTCCACGCCGATGGGTGTCTCGACTTCGCTCGACACGAACGGATTGTGAGGGATGCGGATTTACCGTTCGACGCTCTAGCTCAGCGCGTCGAGCCGCGCGATGTCGATGCCGCCCGGGACCAGCATCACCGGGCAGGGCAGGGTACCCGCATCGTGCCCGGTGAAATGGGTGACGAGCGGGCCCGGCGCGCCGCTGGCGGCGGTTGCGAGCACCAGCGCCGCGACCTCGTCGCTTTCGCCGATCACCTCGCGCACCACCTCGGCGGGCTTGCCCGATTTGATCAGGATCTGCGGCGAGATATTGGCTTCCTGCGCGATCGCGGCGGCGGCGGACGATGCCAGCGCTTCCGCCTGTTCGCGCGCCTCTGCCTCGATCGTCGCCTGCGCGCTGCCGAAGGCGAGGAAATCCTGCGGCGGCACGATGGCCAGCACCATCACCCCGCCGCCCGTCCGCGCCGCGCGCCGCGCCGCAAAGCGCAGCGCCAGCGTCGCTTCGGGGCTATCGTCGATCACCACCAGATAGGTCCGCATACCCCCGACCCCTTATGCCTTTTGCCACTGGAAGAGTGCGGCACATTCGTATGAAACGCAAGTTCCACCCGCTGGACCTTGACCCGGCGAATGCGTATGGCGAGGGGGAAAGCCGTTACGGCAGGCTTCGCCTCCCAAGTGACAGGAACCAGAACAACGATGCCCATCGAACTCAAAATGCCCGCCCTTTCGCCGACGATGGAGGAGGGGACGCTTGCCAAATGGCTGGTCAAGGAGGGCGACACGGTCCAGTCGGGCGACCTGCTCGCCGAGATCGAGACCGACAAGGCGACGATGGAATTCGAAGCGATCGACGAGGGCACGATCGCGCAGATTCTCGTTCCCGAAGGCGCCGACAATGTGAAGGTCGGAACGGTGATCGCGGTGATCGCGGGCGAGGGCGAGGATGCGGGCACGGCGAAGGCCGCGCCGGCGCCGGCACCTGCCGCTGCTGCTTCCGCACCCACCCCTGAACCCGTTCGCGCTGAGCCTGTCGAAGCGCCGTCCTCCTCTTCGGCGACCGCCGCGAAAAAGGACGGTCCTTCCCCCGGACGCGATCCGGGGTCAGGACAAATGGAGAAGGGGGAGAGGATCAAGGCCAGCCCGCTCGCCAGGCGTATCGCCGCTGAAAAGGGCATCGACCTGTCGGCGGTCAATGGCAGCGGCCCCGGCGGCCGCATCGTCAAGGCCGACCTCGAGGGCGCGCCCGCCACCGCCGCCGCTCCGGCGCAAGCCGCCGCGGCGACTCCGGCCCCAGCCGCTGCGCCGCAGCAGGCGGCACCGTTCGAAACCGATATCCCGCATACCGCCGACAAGCTCAGCAACATGCGCAAGACGATCGCGCGCCGCCTGACCGAGGCGAAGCAGACGATCCCGCACATCTACCTGACCGTCGATATCCAGCTCGACCGGCTGCTCAAACTGCGCGGCGAGCTCAACGCGGCGCTGGAACCGCAGGGGATCAAGCTCAGCGTCAACGACCTGCTCATCAAGGCGCTCGCCAAGGCGCTGGTTCAGGTGCCCAAGTGCAACGTCAGCTTCGCCGGCGACCAGCTCATCAGCTACAGCCGCGCCGACATCTCGGTCGCGGTCAGCGTCCCCGCCGGCCTCATCACCCCGATCATCGTCGGCGCCGACGAGAAATCGGTGAGCAAGATCTCGACCGAGATGAAGGAACTCGCGGGCCGCGCCAAGGAGGGCAAGCTCCAGCCCCACGAATATCAGGGCGGCACCGCGAGCATCAGCAACATGGGCATGTTCGGCATCAGCCAGTTCGACGCGGTGATCAACCCGCCGCAGGGCATGATCATGGCGATCGGCGCAGGCGAGAAACGGCCGTGGATCGTCGACGACGCGCTGGCCATCGCCACGGTGATGTCGGCAACCGGCAGCTTCGACCACCGCGCCATCGACGGCGCCGACGGCGCGCAACTGATGCAGGCGTTCAAGCAGATCGTCGAAAACCCGCTCGGACTGGTGGCGTAACATGGCTGACACCAACTACGATCTCATCGTCCTCGGTTCGGGGCCCGGCGGCTATGTCGCGGCGATCCGCGCGGCGCAGCTGGGCCTGAAGACCGCGATCGTCGAGCGCGAGAATCTCGGCGGCATCTGCCTCAACTGGGGCTGCATTCCGACCAAGGCGCTGCTGCGCTCGGCCGAAATCTATCATTATATGCAGCACGCCAAGGATTACGGCCTCGCCGCGGCGAGCATCAGCGCCGATCTCGACGCGGTGGTGAAGCGCAGCCGCGGGGTCGCGAAGCAGCTCAACCAGGGCGTCACGCACCTGATGAAGAAGAACAAGATCACCGTCCATATGGGCGACGGCAAGCTCACCGCGCCCGGGAAACTGGAAGTGAAGGGCGAGAAGGGAACCGAAACCCTGACCGCCAAGCATATCATCGTCGCGACCGGCGCCCGCGCGCGCGATCTGCCCTTCGCGCCCGCCGACGGCAAGCGCATCTGGACCTATCGCCACGCGATGACGCCGGCCGAAATGCCGAAGAAGCTGCTCGTCATCGGGTCGGGCGCGATCGGGATAGAGTTTGCGAGCTTCTACAACGACATGGGCGCCGAAGTGACCGTGGTCGAGATGCTCGACCGCATCGTCCCCGTCGAGGATGCCGACGTGTCGAGCTTCCTCGAAAAATCGCTGAAGAAACAGGGCATGACGATCCTGACCGGTGCCGGGGTCGAGGAGCTGAAGGCGACCGGCAACGGCGTCTCGGCAAAGATCAAGACGAAGGACGGCAAGGTCCAGGCGGGTGATTACAGCCATGCGATCGTCGCGATCGGCATCCTGCCCAATACCGAGGGCGTCGGGCTCGACACGCTCGGCGTGAAGACCACCAAGGGGCATATCGACACCGACCCTTATTGCCGCACCAATGTGAAGGGGCTGTGGGCGATCGGCGACGTCACCGCGCCGCCGTGGCTCGCGCACAAGGCGAGCCACGAAGGCGTGATCGCGGCCGAAGCGATCGCGCAGGAACTGGGCAACAAGGATGTCCACCCGCATCCGATGGACGCGCGCAACATCCCCGGCTGTACCTACTGCCACCCGCAGATTGCGTCGGTCGGCCTGACCGAGGCGAAGGCGAAGGAAGCGGGGCACGAGGTGAAGGTCGGCAACTTCCCCTTCGTCGGCAACGGCAAGGCGATCGCGTTGGGCGAGGTCGAGGGCTTCGTGAAGACGGTCTTCGACGCGAAGACGGGCGAACTGCTCGGCGCGCATATGGTCGGCGCCGAGGTGACCGAGATGATCCAGGGCTATACCGTCGGCAAGACAGCCGAACTGGTCGAGGCGGATTTCATGCACACGGTCTTTCCGCACCCGACGATCAGCGAGACGATGCACGAAGCCGTGCTCGGCGCCTGGGGCCGCGCGCTGCACATCTGAGGTCGCCGATTTCTTAAGCTTTGCGCGCTATGCCGGCCGGTGAAGGGGACGGCCATGCGCACGATCAGGTTCGGGACCGGAAAGCTCGTCATCGGAACGCTGGCGGGGATCGTCCTGCCGGCGATGGGGTTGCCGATGCTGTTCGGCGGCGGTCTGCTCGCCGTTCTCGGCGTCGTCCTGATCGTTGCGGGGCCGCTCGCTTCGGCGTCGAGCATCAAGCGGCTGCTCGGTGATGGCGTGGCGCTCGAATATGACGCCGCCGGGGTGCGCGTCGCGACGAGTTGGTCGTCGGAGCGCCTCCGCTGGTCGCAGGTCCGCAGCATCGGCCGCAGCCAGCTCGTCACCCGCATGTATGGCTTCATTCCGGTGAGCCGGCAGAATTTCATCGACTTCAAGGTCGAAGGCGGCGTGTTCGGAACGCGGACGATCCGCCTTGCCGCATCGGTGCTCGACGTGAAGAAGCGCGATCTCGATTCGCTCGTCGGCGACCTGCAGGCGGCGCATGCCGGGCAGGTCCCCGCGGCCGCAATGGAACCGACAGCGTCCGCGACCGCGAGGCTGGAGCGCGGTCGCGATCCGCTCGAAGGCGCCCCGCGCGGCGACGCGTTCGACGCCGACGCGGCGCTCGCGCGCTATCTCGCCCATCGCCCGGCGCCCCGGCCCGAGGCGCCTGCCGCGACGCCCGGCCTGCGTCCCCGCCCGACGTTCGGCCGCAAGGTCGCCTGACCGCCCGCTTGCGCGGCGCTTCGCGGTCGCTTAGGCGCCGGAGATGACCGCGCGCAGTTCGCTTTTTTGGGCCGCATTGCTGGTCGCCGCCGCGCTGCTGCTCGGCTTCGCGACCGGCGCTCTGACCCCTGTCGATGAACGCCTGTCGAAGGCATTGGCGCTGCGCGAGGGCATAGCGGCGCCCGCACTGATCGCTTTTCTGCAAGGCGTGAGCTGGTTCGGCGGCGGCGTCGCGCGCTGGGCTCTCGTCCTCATCCTGTGCCTTTCGCTCTGGCGCTGGGTGGACAGGCAGGCGGCGCTGCGGCTGTTCGGCGCGGCGCTCGTCGCCAATCTGGCGTCGAGCCTGCTGAAGACTGTCTACGGCCGGCCGCGCCCCGACCTTGTCCCGCACCTCGATCAGGTGTCGAACTGGTCCTATCCCAGCGGTCATGCGACGAGCGTCGCGGCGATCGTGATCGCGCTCGCGCTGCTCGTCCCGCCGCGCTGGCGTCCGGCGGCGGCCGGTTTCGCGGCGCTCGCGATCCTGCTGACCGCGCTGTCGCGGGTGATGCTCGGCGTGCACTGGACGAGCGATGTCGTGGGCGGCACGCTGCTCGGCGCGGGATGCGCGCTCGCGGTTGCGGGGAGCGGGCGCGTCAGCCGCTGAGCAGCACGACGCCGACGACGAGCAGCAGGCAGCCCGCGAGCCGCCAGCGCCCGACCGCCTCGCCCAGGAAGATCATCCCGAACAGCGCGCCGGCCATCATCGACATTTCGCGCGTCGGCGCGACGACATGGACCGGCGCGCCCATCCGCAGCGCCGTCAGCACGAGGATATAGGAAGCGGGCGACAGCAGCCCGACCGCGATCGCGAGGCGCCAATGCCCGCGCATCCGCGCCATGTTCCCCCGCGGGTCGCGCAGGATCACCGGCAGCAGGAAGAAGAAGCGCAGCGTGTTCGACAGCCAGTCGAGCACGACGGGAAGCACGCCGAGCCGCTTCACCGCCCAGCCGTCGACGACCGTATAGGCGGCGATCAGCGCGCCGGTGCCGAGCCCCCAGCGCACGCCGCGGTGCGCCTCCGCGCTGCGGAAGGCGGCGAAGTGGCCCTGCGTCGCGATCAGTCCTATGCCGGCGACGACGAGCAGCAGCCCCGCCAGCCCCGGCGCGCTGATCGCTTCGCCGAGCAGCACGACGGCGCCGACCGACGCGAGCATCGGCCCGGTGCCGCGCGCGATCGGATAGACGACCGACAGATCGGCGACCTGATAGCCGCGCTGGAGGCACAGGCTGTAGGCGAGATGGATAAGCGCCGACAGCAGGATGACGCCCGCGACGGGCAGGCTCCACGCCATGCCGTCGCTCAGCAAGATCCACGCGACCCACGGCGCATAGGCGATACCCGCGACCAGATTATAGGCGAAGACGAACGCGACGCCGGCGTGCGCCGCGCGCTTCGCGAGCAGGTTCCACGTCGCATGGATCAGGGCGGCGAGAACGACGAGGCCGAGCGAGAGAAAGGTCATGGGAAGCCCGGACCTTCCTATCCGATTGCCAGCGCCGATCAATCACCCTCGACAGTCGCGCCGAACGGACTAACGTCGCGTGCATGGCACATGGCACCCACGACTTCGCCCCCGACCCGCGCAACGATGCGATCCTGATCAACGTCAACGGCGCGCTCGTCCCGCGCGCCGAGGCGAGCGTGTCGGTGTTCGACAGCGGTTTCATGCTCGGCGACGGCGTGTGGGAAGGGATTCGCGTCCACAAGGGGCGCATGGCCTTCCTCGACCAGCATCTCGACCGCTTGTGGGAAGGCGCGAAGGCGATCGCGATGGATATCGGCCTGTCGCGCGCGGAACTGGAGCGACGGCTCTACGACACGATCGACGCCAACGGCATGGACGGCTGCCACATCCGGCTGATGGTGACGCGCGGCATCCGCTCGACACCCTATCAGGACCCGCGCGTCGTCATCTCGCCCGCGACGATCGTCATCATCGCCGAGCACAAGGACCCGCTGCCCGCGACGGTGGAAACGGGGCTTTCGCTCTTCACAGTCCACGTCCGCCGCGGCGACCCCGCGGTGCAGGACCCCAAGCTCAATTCGCATTCGAAGCTCAACTGCATCACCGCCTGCATCCAGGCGGCGCAGGCGGGCGCCGACGAGGCGCTGATGCTCGACCCGCACGGCTTCGTCGCGACGTGCAATTCGACCCATTTCTTCATCGTCCGCAAGGGCGAGGTGTGGACGTCGAGCGGCGACTATTGCCTCGGCGGCATCACGCGCGGCAACGTTATCCGCATCTGCCGCGAAAACGGCATCCCGGTGTTCGAGAAGAATTTCTCGCTCACCGACGTCTATGGCGCCGACGAGGCGTTCGTCACCGGCACCTTCGCCGGCGTCGTCCCGGCGCACACGATCGACGGCCGCCGGCTGACCGAGGGCAGGGGCCCGATGGTCGAGCGGCTGCAGGGGCTCTACAAGCAGTTGATCGAGCGCGACATCGCGGAGCGGGGGCGGCCGTGACGACCGTCCGCATCGCCATGTGGTCGGGGCCGCGCAACCTGTCGACCGCGATGATGCGCAGCTTCGGCAGCCGCGCCGACACCTTCGTCACCGACGAGCCCTTCTATGGTGCCTATCTGAAGGCGACGGGCGATCCGCAGCCGATGGCCGACGCGGTGATCGCCGACATGGATTGCGACTGGACCGGCGTCGCGCGCAGCATGACCGGGCCGTGCCCCGCCGGGAAGGCCGTCTGGTACCAGAAGCATATGGCGCATCACATGGTCGGCCCGGTCGCGCACCACGACCTGCCGGGGCTGCGCCATGCCTTCCTGATCCGCGACCCGGCGCGCGTCGTCGCGAGCTATGCCGCAAAGCGCGAGGCGGTGCGGCCTGAGCATCTCGGCACCGCGAAGCAGGTCGAATATTTCGACCGCGAGGCCGACCGGCTCGGCCACGCGCCGCCGGTTGTCGACAGCGCTGACATCCTGCGCGACCCCGCCAATATGCTCGCCCGGCTGTGCGAAGCGCTCGGCATCGCCTGGGACCCGGCGATGCTGCATTGGCGGGCGGGGCTGCGCGACACCGACGGCATCTGGGCGTCGCACTGGTACGACGCGGTCGCGGCGAGCACCGGCTTCGGCGCGCCCGACAAGCCGATGCCCGATCTCGACCCCGCGGCGCGCGCGGTCGCCGATGCGTGCCGCGCCGATTATGATTATCTGGCGCGCCACAAGATTTCGATCTGAGACCTTTTCCGCTGTCCTGCCGCGCCGCTTTTTGCCATCAGGGTCGCGGGCACCAACAACGGGGGCGGATATGCAATCCAGTGTGAAGTTCGGCGGTTTCCTGCGCGCAATCGCCTTGGGCGCGGGCGCATTCTTCGCCGCGAACGCGGCGCAGGCCGATGGCGGGCAGACGGTGATCACCGCCTCGCGCTATGTCGACGTGCTGACCGGCAAGACGGTCGAGCATCCGGCGATCTTCGTCGGGGCCGACGGCCGCATCGCGAACATTGCCGACGCGCGCACCGTGCGCTGGGGCAGCGACGTGAAGCAGATCGACCTCGGCGACCGCACGCTGCTGCCCGGGCTGATCGACATGCACGTCCACCTGACCTCGCTGGCGGAAGTCGGCGGCTATCAGGGACTGCGCTACACCGACAGCTTCTGGACCGTCGTCGGCGTCGCCAATGCAAAGAAGATACTCGACGCCGGCTTCACCACCGTCCGCAACCTCGGCTCGGCCGATTTCGGCGACGTCGGGCTCAAGCAGGCGATCGAGGGCGGTCATATCGCCGGGCCGCGGATCATCCCCGCGGGCTGGGCGCTGGGCGCGACCGGCGGACATTGCGACAGCGGCGGGCTGCCGCCGTCGATGGACCGCAAGCAGCCGTCGATCGTCGACAGTCCCGAGGAAGCGCGCGCCAAGGTGCGCTGGCTGCACAAATATGGCGCCCGCGCGATCAAGATCTGCGCGACCGGCGGCGTCTTTTCGCTCGGCGACAGCGTCGGCGCGCAGCAACTCACCTTCGACGAGATGAAGGCGATCGCCGACGAGGCGCATATGCTGGGGCTGAAGGTCGCGGCGCACGCGCATGGCGACGACGGGATCAAGACCGCGATCCGCGCCGGAATCGACACGATCGAACATTGCAGCCTGGCGAGCGACGAGGCGATCCGACTCGCGGTCGAGCACAAGACCTGGTTCGACATGGATATCTACAACGACGATTATATCCTCGCGACCGGCACCGCCAACGGCACCGAGCAGGAAAGCCTCGACAAGGAAAAGGCGATCGGCCTCGCGCAGCGCCAGACCTTCCAGCGCGCGGTCAAGGCGGGGGTGCGGATGATCTTCGGCACCGACGCCGGCGTCTACCCCCACGGCGACAATGGCAAGCAGTTCGCGAAAATGGTCGAATGGGGCATGACCCCGCTGCAGGCGATCCGCGCCGCGACCGTCAACGGCGCCGAGGCGCTGGGAATGACCGGCGACGTCGGCGCGATTGCGGTCGGCCGCTATGCCGACATCATCGCGGTCGACGGCGACCCGCTGGCCGACGTGACGCGGCTGGAGCATGTCGCGGCGGTGGTGAAGGGCGGGGCGCTGGTAAAGAGCGAATAGACGTCGCCCGGCGAAAACAGGGAAACGTCATCCCCGCGAAAGCTAGAATCCGATGACTTTGGATTGACCCACTTCGTCATTGCGACCCCGGACCTGATCGGCAATTATCCCCTTCCGACAGGTGAGCGTTCCCCGGCGAAAGCCGGGGGCCAGCTACGTGCGCCTGCCTCGCATGGACCCCGGCTTTCGCCGGGGATCACCAGCGTCCCTGTCTCAAGGGTATAAACGCCGACCTGATCCGGAGGAAGCAATCCAGGGCGGTTTGCGCACGCTCTGGATTGCCGCGCGGCTTCGCCGCTCGCAATGACGATTCCATTCGATGTCATCACGGCCTAGGACGGATCGACATTCAGAGGATGGCGAGCCGGAGTCGAAGACGACCACAGGTCAAAATGGTGGATTTGCGAGACCCGGAGCGCAGCGTGCTGATGGCACGTGAGCACCGGAAACTCGCAAAGCCGCTATTTGCAGGCCGCCAGAGCTGAATGTCGATCCGTCCTAAGGTCTGTGGGGATTCAGAGTCTATCGCCGCGATATTGTATAAAGCCGTGTTCCCCCGCGAAGGCGGGGGTCCATCTTCGGCCGGTTCCATCTCG